>JACIYK010000012.1 GCA_014359965.1 Candidatus Aminicenantota bacterium | reverse complement strand
AGTAAAAAATATTATTTAAAAAGTGAGGGAAAAAGCAGAAAAAAAGTGGGACACCCTATATATTTCCATTTTTAATGAAGACAGGACCGTCCAATCTCTTGGCTATATTGATTTATAAATTAGTTTTATCTCTTGAAACTATCTTTTTTATACCCTATTTAATTTTTTTTTATTTCTTGTGCCAGCTTATTTTTGCGCTTCCTTCTTTTCAACCAGACCAGTATTAACAACGGGATATTTTTCGCCACTTGTCATATCCACCAATTCTGCCTGGTCTAACATGAGGGTTTCAGGTTTATAATACTTTATTTTACCGGTAAGTTTCAGGCTATCAGGGGACTTATTGACCATCTCCTTCGCTTTTTCTCTTTCTACAGGAATAAAAAGTTCATTTATAAAAAATTTGGTTTCAAAACCACCTTTATCAGCATCGTATTGTGATTTATCCAAATACACAGGGAATGAATATGGAAATTCTAATGTTTTAACTCTTGCTTCATATTCCTGCGTGGTTTCAAAAGGATCTTTTATAAAGTTTCTTTTTATGTTATAACCACTCATGTCCCAGAAATTGGCTAATACATTCCCATCAGCACTTGCCGTGACAAGAAACCTTCCATCAGGGCTGAAAGTTAAGGCACAACAGAAAGGCAGTTTTATTACTCTGATATTATCGTTAATGAGGTCTATGGTAACAACTGACGTATTGCTTCTTACTTTTTCATCCCACGAAAACGTAAAAGGTGCTACAGCAGCTGCCACAATTTTGTTTTCCGGAGAAAAGCAAATGGAAAATATCCCATATTTCAATTGCACTTTCATTCCGCCTATTTCTTGGTCCAGTTTCTCATAACTCGCCTTGAGAATTTTTGATAGCGATATTTCTTTCAGCTTATTACCTGTAATTGTATCCCATAGTATTATTCCGTTATCATATTCTCCAGAAGCCAGTAGTTTTCCATCAGAACTCAATGCCATGTCACTTATATTATTTTTATGACCGGAAAGAGTCTTCAAAATTTTACCAGTTATAGTATCAAGCATAACAATCTCGTTATTTCTTGCTGAAAAAATAAACTTGCCATCGGGACTGAATCTAAAACAGAAATGTCTATAATTAGAATTTTTATCCTCCTTCATGAGTGTCTTTACCTTTTTCCCTGTAGTTACATCTAACAGAGAGAGCTCCAAAAATCCTGTGACTATAGTTCTACCATCAGGGCTAAGGTCAACGACGGTAGTATAAGGGGTTTCTTTTATAATCTTGCTTTTAAAAGAAGACATATCCCAGATAACAACTTCATCTCCAAATACTGAGGCAAGGGTTTTACCATCATGGCTGAAAGAGATTTGAGGACAGGATGAGAAATGAGTTTTTATGCGCAAAATTTTTTCCTCACCCGACTTTAGATCCCGTAGGATAATTGCCGCTGGTACGCTCAGAACCAGGTATTTTCCATCAGGACTGAAGACAACTTCTTCTACCCTGCCCTGTCCTGGGATGGATGAATATTTGACTATATCGGGGATGCCTTGCATTGGTATCAGAACAGGTAAAGAAGCTTTTGAAGGAGAATCCTGGCACACAGAGGGTGTTGATATAATCCACAAAAATAGGGCTATAAAAACATTTACTGCAACAAACTTCCAGATATTTCCATGCAATTTCATTATATTGCCTCCTTAATCATTTTTTCCGCCGTTAATCACGGCAATTATATTTTTAGCACCAAGGCGGCCAATAACACAACTCTTATCTAAATCTCAGCGCAGTCATACCAAAAAATGGGGACACCCTACATTTTTCCTATTTTTTATTAACCAAATATATGATCATTTTCATCCCCCCCAGCTAATTGAGCTAGTTCTCCCTGGTTATAATCGAATACATTGAGGGCTGGCTAATGAGAATGCCTACATCAAAGCTGATAAGCTGAGGCCGGTGTTGGAGCAAGAGCTGGCGCAGGCGCCTAATTAGGAGCTAAAAATGGAGTGTTTATGATGACCAAATCGCGAACAAAAGTTGCTATGCCCCCCTTCATCCTCACCAGAAAAAATAAGTATACTCTACATATATATTTGCTAATTTTTAGGTCCAAGTAACAGAATATCTTCACCTAAAACTGGGTCAATTTAAAACATGTTAGCGGCGCAAAATATAAAACCTTGACAGAAATTATGCCTAAATTTAGAAAAATCTTGGAGTTAAAAAGGGCGAACAAAAATTGAATTCTCGGGGGAATCTTGCATATAAATCAAGTCTAATATCAGACAAAGCGAGCCACAAATCAGACTTAACTGTCTTTACAGTATCATCCCATTCTCTGCCTTGCTGTAACAATACGATATCCACTTTTCCTATTATTCTCAGAATAGGATATAAATATATAAACAATGCTCCAGGACAAAATTACCAATATTGAGGTGAACATGCCGAGACGAAAAAGCAACTCTACCAAACCAAACAACAAATCTTCCATCGGCGCCACTATCGGATATGAAGCCGAGCTCTGGAATATGGCTGATGCTCTCCGCGGTTCTATGGATGCAGCTGAGTATAAGCATGTTGTACTTGGCCTTATCTTCCTAAAGTACATCTCTGACGCATTTGAGGAGCGACACGCTCAACTTCAGATCGAATTGCGGGAAATCACAGGATATTCGCGAAACCGCCGTTTTCGTTTTGACCCTTACCTAAGGCTTTTTGAAGAAAATCGTGAAAGATAAGAAAGATATAAAGTTTATTGAATTAAATGACGCTGCCTTTTTTCTTTGCTTCCAGATACTCCCTTTAGACTGGATACCATGTCTTAACCTGAAAGAAAAAAATTGTTGACAATAAGTAAAATAATTCTGTATAAATTTCCCTTAATATTTCATTAAGCAGAATTAAATTGACAATTTTTGGGAATCAATAAACAAATTATGAATAAAGAGCTGGAAAATACTCTCAAAAATGGGCTCTCTCCCACAGAGAAACTTTCCCTACTCCAGTTCTTGATACGAGATTACCTTGCTTCCAGGTATTCTACCCATAAAGAGCCAGATAAAAACACCCGCAAAAATGAGTCTAAAGTTCTTTCGCTTCCAGCCAAATGGGAATTAACTAGAGGCATTAAGCTTTATCCCTGGCAAGATGAAGCTCTTAAAAAATGGTTCGCCGAAGGCAAAAAAGGCACCTTTAAAATCGTTACAGGAGGCGGCAAAACCATATTAGCCTTAGCTGCAATAGAACAGCTTCAAAACAATGAAGTCCCCGATCTAAAAGTAGCTATAGTTGTCCCTACCATCGTATTAATGGACCAGTGGTACGACGAAATAATAGAAAAAAGTAACATTCCAGCTCATTTCGTAGGCCGATTAGGAGGCGGTTATCAAGATAGCTTTGCAAACGGCAAAGCCATTCTTATCTGCGTATTGCCTTCAGCCAGCAAAAAACTTCCAAATCTTGTTTCATCTGCCGGTATAGGCCCCAGGCTCTTTCTGATCGTTGATGAATGCCACCGAGCTGGCGCTGAAGAAATGAAAAAGATATTCGATGCCCCAAGGGCATTTGTCATGGGACTTTCAGCAACTCCCGAACGAGACGATGAAGCAGACGAGGAAGGGCTCTGGGTTAATTATGAGGATACCACTCTCGGCAAGAATCTCGGCCGTGTTCTTATGGAACTCACCTATGAAGATGCCCTGAATTATGGTCTCATCCCTCCATTTACTATCAAGCATTATGGCCTCCCCTTAACCCCAAAAGAAGAGCATGAATATGACGAGCTAACTCGGTCAATAAAGGATACAAAATCCGAGCTTCAGGAATATGTTTCTCGAGATAGGTTCCAGGGCTCAGCCTTTTACAGATGGGCCCAAAAATTATCACAACAGGACAGAGGGGATTTAAGCCGACTGGCAAAAAAATACGTAGCTGATGTGGCGAAGAGAAAAATGCTTCTTTATCGCATGGAAAACAGGAGAAAAGCAGTTCTTAAACTCCTGACTCAAGAACTTAAACGTAATCCAGATGCCAGAATCTTACTCTTCCACGAATCAATTGAAGAAGCGAATCTCCTCTTCGCCTTGCTCTTTAAAGAGAACTTTCCTGTCTTATTGGAGCACAGTGAACTTCAAGATAACCTGAGGTCTAAAATAATTGATGCTTTCCGCCATGGCATCTGTAAGATTCTGGTTTCGGTGAAATCTCTTATAGAAGGCTTTAATGTACCAGCCGTTGATGTAGGAATAATTGTAGCTTCTTCCTCTGCTGTAAGACAAAGAATTCAGAGTATGGGCCGTGTAATGCGAGCCTATAAGGACGAATCCGGAAAGGAAAAAACTTCTCTGATTCATATCCTGTATGCCAGAAACACAGTAGACGAAGAAATTTATGCTAAATATAATTGGGACAAACTTACTGGTCTGAAAAGGAACCTTTATTATCACTGGGATATTGATAACGAACCTGTAGAAATTGGCAAACCTCCAAAGCTTCCTCCCCCATCTGAACTTGATATAGATGAATCTGCTCTTAAGCCTGGCCTGGAATATCCAGGCGAATATGAAGGAATTGATTTTACCTGCGATAGTTCACTTAATATCAAAGATATAAATGGGAATTATATTGCAGGCTATAGTAATTTAGCTGAGCAAATAACCAAGATAAAAGGTTCCCCAGGACGCTTCAAAGTCACCCCCAGAAAGCATTTCGTCCTGGTCCAGAAAAAAATTGATGACGATTGGGTACCTTTCTACGTCACCAGGCTCTCCGCAATTCCCGTGGCTTCAAGAATTTCAAAAGACACCTCGAGAGAAATTGACCAAGCCAAAATAGACGAATGGCTTAAATCTGCTTCCCCAGGCGACAAATATCCTTTTAAAGATGTGCCTTTAACCCAGGCGGGCTGGATTTTTTCCCTCAAAAGGGGCGGAGTTATTGCTAAAAAAGTAAAAGGTGGTGAAGTTTATGCTCGCATGGGAGATAAAGCTCAGGATAAAGATAAGGGGCGTGAAGCAGAAGAATTAATTATGAAAATAAAAGATTTAAAAAATAAAGGTGAAAATATAATAAAGCTTGAACTTAGCGAATTAAACCATGTTTTATACATTAAACATGGTGAACCATATTTTATAATGGCTCTTACCCATGGGCTTGAATTTCCCGAATAGCTATTAATACAAATGAACGGCACTTTTAAATTTAAAAGATTAAAATTTTATTGGTGGAATGGAAGATACGGGCGGCTCATAGGCGGAAGCTGCTGGAAAGTTGCTCTATCAAACGAGATTTTAGTTGAATGGAATATTGATTCAGAGACCAAGGCCCTCCTCAGAGCTAAGAGTTCATCCGAGATCAAAAAAATGGCTGAAGCAATAAATGAGGCTAAAAGAATATTAGGGAGCTACGGCGGCGGCGTTTTTTCAATCAACGAATACGGTCAGGTTATAGTTCCTTCCGTAGATGGAGATGGACGAAGAATTCTGGTCGGCGAGATTGAGGGGCCTATTCTTCTCCATAATCCTTTTTCCGAATCTAAAAATGATAAATGGATTAATATTGCTGATGATTCGGGGCTAAAATGCGGTGATCGCTGGCCCTTCCCTTATCTCGGAGTGGTTTATAGGCTCAGCAAAAATAACCAAATCTACTACACAGAAGAAACTGAGGATGAAATCAGAGCTGTTTTTGCCTCCGTAACAGATGAGCAATTAGTCAAAAAGTTAAGGTCTATAAGACCCTATGGACCAGTGCGATTTTTAGTTAATCCGTACGGCATCGTTTTAACAAAAAAAGCGCCGCGACTTCATCGCATATACGGTTATACTTTTTATGAAGATCGCAACTGGGAACCAACTTACGTTGGTCGTATTAACTATAACAAATGGTTTCCAAAGGAGGAATAAATAATGGCTAATTTTGAGGTTTTTAGGGGTAATTGCCCAAAATCTGTAAGCAAAGATGCAAAATACAGCGTCAGGTTAGTGGATGGGAAGCCAAAAGTGACCATTGTCTATGAGACCGAAGACGGCGAGAGGTGGTATCCATCAACCGATGTTCACCCCAAATTGGTTGAAATGGTTAACAACGTTAAAATATCTGTTTCCGGCAAGCCTTTCGGCGCTTTTTACATTAATGAATTCCATCAGGTTATTGTGCCGGCAGCAGGCACGACAGATTACTATCTGGCCGGGGAATATTCAGAACCGATACGCTTTGAGTTTGAAGGCAAAATTATAAGCGGAGAGCCTAAGGATTTTGACGGCAGGCCACTTGAGCCGGGAGATATCTGGGTAGGACCTCGAGCCGGCATACCTTATATTCTTGAAGCAGGTGGAGATGATATCCGATATGAATACAGCCCAAGGCCATTTGTCGAGAAAAGAGTTCGTCTTAGCTCGGTCATCAGCAAAGAAAGAGCAGCCAGAGTGGCTCATATGATAAGAGGCGTTAAAGGCTTTGCTGGCGGCCGCTTCTACGTTAATGAATTTCGCGCAATTTTTGCTCCGGTTAATAAAGCTGACGGGCTTAAGTATATTTATATTGGCCAGCTCGATCTTAATGATTGGTTCCCGAAGCAGTAGTCTGAGATAACCGTTGCCATATAATATTACATATCGCTTGAAATTTGTTTGATTTTTTTCTAAATAGAATGGAAAGGTCTTTCCAATGAGGCCATGTCAAGTTTTGTTCGCAATTTGGCCATCGTAAACACTCCATTCTTATCTCCTAATTAGCTGCCTGCGCCAGCTCTTGCTCCAACACCGGCCCCAGCTTATCAGCTTTGATATAGGCATTCTCATTAGCCCGGTCTTCAGTGTATTCGATAAGATAAGCCGAGATGCCCTCTATCCCCAGACTCCTGGCCAGCCACTCTATCTTCCTCGTCGATACCCCATTTACAAAAGCTTCCTGGACCAGGCTCAATAAGGCTACCTCAGAGCGCTTCCTCTCCATCACAAAAAACGGTATGTAACCACCCTGGCGAACCTTCGGCACCACCAGATAAATCGTCCCTACCCGAGTGTGAAGCCTCCTCACCCGGTACCCAGAATAGTTGGTCTTCCTTTCCTTGCTGTGCTTGCCCTTCGGCGCCCCTGCCTTCGCTTCCAGCTCCACCCGCATCAGCTTCCTCAACAACCACTCCAGCATGGCCTTTATCGGATCCTCCTCTGCCAAAAATCCAGTTAGCATTCCTTGTAAAATTGTCTTATAATCCTTCTGAGCCATCGTAAGTAAAAACCTCCTTTCTTAAGGTTGATTTATTTAAAAGGAGATATTACGATGGCTCATCCCCTCCTAGATCAAATTGCAAACTTTTTTATACACTAGCCAATTTTAAAGTTATAATAAACTGAAAAAATAAAGAAAAATTATTTAAAAAGTTACTTAGCTTTATTAATATAAAAATATGAACCTACAGCAGGCAATTTATTATATTTTTGACACATACAAGTTTTATTTTGAGTTTTTTTTTTGAATAAATAATTTAAGGATAACAAGAGTATGACAAAAAAAATAGCTAATATCAATTTAATTATTTTATTTATTATTGCCACAAAAATATTTGGTTCCAAAGCTAAAAGAAAAACGATAACATATAACTCGTTTGATAGTATAAAATCTTGTCCATGCTCTCGGTTTCTAATTTACAGGAAGGAAACTGTTTTGGTTGTTTGGACACTTCTGTTGATATTGAGTTTATCAACTGGAATTTTGGCCCATCCGTTAATAAACCAGGATAAACCCTTCATCAGCGAACAACCAGTTAAAGATTACTTCCCGCTGGTTTCTGACAGAGTGATAGCAGACGTATATGTTGATCCTAGTGAATGGAAGGTAGTAAAAATTGCAGCCAGAGATTTAACAGAAGACATACAGAGAGTTACAGGACGCAAACCAGCATTAAAAGAAACTACTGTTAAATTATCTGCTCAGAGCATACTAATTGGCACCATAGGTAGGAGTTCGCTTATTGATAGGCTAATAAAAAAAGGGCAGCTTGATGTGAGCAGTATTCGGGGAAAGTGGGAAAGCTTTTTGATCAAGGGAATCGCTGATCCTTTGCCCGGGGTTAAACAGGGTCTGGTTATAGTAGGTAGCGACCGGCGAGGAACTGCTTATGGCGTTTATGAATTATCAAGGCGAATCGGAGTTTCGCCCTGGTATTGGTGGGCCGACGTGACACCTCAGCACCATGAGGTAATCTACGTATCGCCCGATCAAGTAATTATGGGTCCACCAGCTGTGAAATATCGCGGCATATTTATTAACGATGAAATGTGGGGAATTCGCCCATGGGCAGCCGGAACTTTTGCCCCCGATGAAGGACTGGGACTGGGACCCAAAACCTATGCAAAAATTTTTGAACTTCTTTTGCGGCTTCGAGCCAATTATCTATGGCCAGCCATGCATCTTCACACGCGACCTTTCAACAGCTATCCTCAGAATAAGGTTGTAGCCGATGACTATGCCATCGTTATGGGCTCAAGTCATATCGAACCTATGCTAAGGAATAACATGCACGGTGCTGAATGGGATGAAGAAGTTGGTACAGAATGGAATTACCAGACAAATCGTGAGGCAATTCTTAATTACTGGGCTAGACGATTAAAAACCAACGGTCGCTATGAAAACATCTACACCCTTGGCATGCGCGGTAAAGACGATGAACCTATGCAGGGAGGAAACACTGTTGCCGAAAAGATAGCCCTATTAGAACAAATTTTTGCTGACCAACGCCAGCTACTAACTCGTTATGTAAATCCGGATTTAACCAAAGTTCCGCAATTGTTTATTCCCTACACAGAAGTATTAGAAATTTATGAGAAAGGCCTGAAAGTTCCTGACGATGTGATAATCTGCTGGCCAGATGATAATTTTGGGTATATCCGCCGCTTGCCCACGCCGTCCGAGCAAGAGCGAGTTGGAGGTTCGGGTATTTATTATCATATCCAATGGCTTAACGGCGCTACTACCGCCTACACTTGGTTGAATACCACGCCACCAGCACTTATGTGGGAAGAGTTGAACAAAGCCTTCCAATATGGTGCCAAGAGTCTTTGGGTGCTTAATGTAGGCGACATCAAGCCAGGTGAGATTGGCATAGAATTTTTCATGGAGATAGCCTGGGATCCTTATCGCTATGGACCAGACAACGTCCGTGATTTTCTTGTGAGCTGGGCAGCACGAGATCTTGATCCACGCTTTGCAGAAGAAATCGCCCAGATTATGGAAGAACATTTTCAGCTGGGCTTTACACGCCGACCAGAACACCTTGTACAATTCAAGCAAGGCAAACTTGAATATTCCTGGTTTAGTCACACTCATTACAACGATGAAGCAACGCGACGGCTGGAACGTTATGCTAAAATCGCCAGCCGGGCTCAGGCCATCTATGACCAGTTACCTAAAGAACGAAAGGACGCCTTCTTTGAGCTTGTCCTTTATCCAGTTCAATGTGCTTACCAGATGAACAGAAAGATATTATTTGCAGATAAAAATATACGCTATGCACTTCAGGGCCGAAGCAGCACTAGAGAAAAGGCGGAGCAGGCACGCCTGGCGGCTTCTAAGATTATTGAACTGACAAATCATTATAATCAGGGCTTGATCACTGTTGGAGGAAAATGGAACCACATGATGTCTTGGGCACCAGGCCCCTGGGGCAATCAATTCTACCAGTTTGTCATGCCTCCATTAAGCGATTATGATGGTAACGGCCCGCCTGCTCTGGGAATAGAATTAGAGGGAGGAGACGAAGAAATTCTTGCCGATCTAAGTGTATATACTCAAGGTAGGCGATTTATAGATTTATTTAATAAAGGCAAAGGTTGCATTACTTGGCAGGCCATCGTTTACTATCCATGGGTGAAATTGAGCAATGTGTCTGGTACTTTCAGTACCGAACAGCGGATCTGGGTAAGCATAGATTGGAATCATGCCCCGACAGGAAAAGATATCGAAGCAACTGTTGACATAAAGAGCTCAGCGGGCAGCAAGCGAATAAGAATACCGATTTTTAATCCAAGTAAACCGCGGCCAAATAAAATCAAGGGTTTTGTAGAAAGCCACGGTTATGTGAGCATGGAAGCTGAACACTATACAAGGATACAAGAGCGAGGTGGGGCTTCCTGGCAGGTCATTAGGGGACTCGGACGTTCCGGGGATTCAGTGTCTGTATTTCCCCCGACTGTGGACTCTCGTGTTGAGCCTGAGGAAATTCTGAAGTTTAGTCCCTTTATGGAATACGACATGTATGTGTTTCATTCTGGTGAAGCGCGTCTAGACATCGATTGCTTACCTACGCTGCCCGTTGGACCAGGTCGTGGTGTCCGTCTTGCCGTTAGTTTAGACCAGTCTAAACCGCAAGTTTTGGAAGGAAAGATAAGAGATGTGTTGGCAAACCTCCGCCGCCTAACCACCAAGGTGAAAATATCTCAACCGGGCAAACATACCCTGACTATCTGGATGGTAGATCCAGGTGTTGTTATAGATAAAATCGTCCTCTATTTTAATCCGCCAGTATCTTCATACTTAGGTCCTCCAGAATCTTACCACCGTTAATGTCTCTTACCTAAGTAATTTCAAACAACTTCAAGGTATAATATAAATAAAAAGGTGTCAAAAGGCAGAAAAATCTGTCAGAAAGACAAGGTTTATTGAAAAGGTTACGAACCAACTCCAGCCTCCAATAATGCCACATTATCCAGGAGTTTATAAAAAAGGGAGTTTAGAAAAAATCTTAAGACTTGAAGCTGTGCTACTTTTCCCAAGTTTAATTTTAAAACAAAATATGCTTTGCATGAGAGGCTGGAGGTAAAGAACCTTTATAATAACCTGTAATAATATTTGATTCCAAAGGCAATTAGGCAAATACAAATTGCCCCATCCTTTTATTTAAGTCAAAAATAACTCCGGATATGCAAAAATATCCTAGGCAAAACTATCTCCCAGGTGGCATTTTTGAGCTACTTCGTACCAAATAATAATTACAAATAATAATTAGCCCATAACAAACTTCTAGCCTCGCTGTAGAGCTACGCTAAGAACCAGGTAAATTATGAGAAGCCGACCACAAGACAACAGCGCCAGTCCTCCCCGTTAATAGGCTAGCTGTTTTCTTTATGGTAAAATCAGGATAATAAATTACCAGTTTTAAAATTTGTTTCTATTTATCATAGGCCTGCTATATCCCTGTTGTTTATATTTTTCCAGCAGAGTTGAAAGTGTGGCCACAATTGAAGTATTATCCGCAGCTACATCTCGTTTTTCTCCTGGATCCGCTTCCAAATCATAGAGCTGAACCCTACCCCCATTTTCTTGGGGAACAATTAATTTCCATCGTCCTTGGCGGATGGCCAGATCACCATTACCGGCCTGGAAAACAAGAGCCTCATGAAGGGGTTTGCCTAAAGATTTTCCCAGGAGCACCGGGAGGATACTCCAGCTGTCCTCTGCAGCATCGTCTGGAAGAGGCATACCAATAAGCTCAGAAAAAGTTGCAAACATATCAACCAAGCTAATGAGTTCGTCGGAGATTTCTCCGGCTTTAACCTTTCCTGGCCAACGGACGATAAACGGTACCCGATGTCCTCCCTCCCAAATAGAACCCTTATATCCTCGGAAATCCATCTCAGATTTATGTCCGTTCGCACCTTTCTGACCACCGTTATCGCTCGTGACAATGAAGAGCGTATTATCGGAAATGCCACGTTTCTTTAGATAAGCATCAACCTCTCCGACCGCCCAATCAAACAAGGCAACAAGGTCTCCCCGTGGACCTTCTTTGCTTTTGCCTTTCATGAATTCCGGCACGAGCCAGGGGATATGAGGGGAATTAGCCGAAAAGATAAGGAAAAAGGGATCATTCGGCCTTTGCTGAAGATGACGATCAATAGCTTCCTTCGCCTTCTCGGCCAAGATGACATCAATATTTTCCTCAGACCAATCGTCAGCCATCGGTCCCGGCACAAATCCCGGGAGTCCGCGCCATTCCTCTTTGCTCATTTTAGTCGGCACCGCCACCAGCCGATTATTTTCAATGAAAACATACGGCGGATCACTGCTGGAACAACCGGCAGTGCCATAGAAATAATCGAAGCCGAGCTCAGTAGGACCACCACCCACTGGCTGGCTGAAATCAATTCTCCACTGGAGAGTCTCATCCGTTTCGAAAACCTTCTCCTGGCTATAAATTTCTTCAGCCTTGCTTCCATCTTTCGTCTTCCATTTGAGCCCAAGATGCCATTTCCCAATATAGATCGTCTCGTAACCACGACTCCGAAGCAGAGAGGCAATCGTCATACGGGAAGGTTCGATTAAAGGAGGCCAGTAGGGCATTAGCACACCTTTTTTTAGCCAGGTTCTCCATGAATAGCGTCCTGTGAGAAGACTGTAGCGCGTCGGCGTGCATAGCGCTGCAGGTGAATGCGCATCTGTCAACCTCATTCCTTCTGCTGCTATCCTGTCAATGTGGGGTGTGGGAATGAGTGATTGAAGATTATAGCATCCGGGATCACCAAGCCCCATGTCGTCTGCCATAATAATGACAATATTAGGTAGTTTTCTCTGCGAAATCCGATCTCTATCAATTACGTTTTTCACGAGAGGGAAAACCAGCCCTGATGCGCCCAGTCCCAAAGATTTCAAAAAATCGCGTCGCTCCACAGGTTCCTCCCGGCGAGCTGCAACTCGCCCCTTAAGTTCATATCTTCAGCGGTACCAAGTACCAGTAGGCTTTGAGTTCTTCCCACAAAAAACCACACAAATATTTCCTCTTTCCCTGGATAATTAATAATTCTTAAGCTTTTCCCACGCTTAATCTGATAATTATAAAGTTCCATGCTTTCTAAGCTTCTAAACAGCTTTTTATACTCTCGGGACTGTCTTCCTCCATTTTGGAAACACTTTAATTACAACGACCACTTTGCCTGTTAAAATTTCTGATGAACGGGCAATTTCTAAAGTTCAAACGAACTAAGTTGTTTAATATAAACATAAAAGGCTCCATTAACAAAACCATTTTCTCTATCATCTATGAACCAGCTTTGTAAACGGGTTAACCCTTTTTTCAGCGGAAGCTGGAAAATAACCGCTTTATCCCCTTTCTGTACAGGTTTTGTCACATCAAACTCAGCTACTTTTAACCTGACATGAGTTGGTTTAAACACTACCCCATTTTCTGGAGCTTCACAAATAGGTAAATTCGCTTCTTCTGGCCAGCGCCGGACACTTATCTCATATACTCCATCTTTACAAACATCAATTACCCAGAAGCCATCACAACGAGAATTTTTTAGAACGTGCCGTTGGTCCCAAGCCACCTGGCCATGGATATCATGACTTGTCAGCTTAACCGGATTCTCCTTGTCAGTACCCACATAAATTGGAGTATATTCTCCAAAACGCTCAGAGATATCTTGCCACCAGCTTTCATATTCCTGCCGAAGTTTTTTCACTACCTCGGGATACTGAGAAGCTACATTCACACGCTGCTCAGGATCTTTGCTAATATCATATAATTCATCGTTAACTAACCGCCATCTTGAAGTCATAACTGCAAAGTCTTTCCACTTTATGGGAAAATCAACCCGCTGGTTATGAACAAACAAAGTCCGCTCTGGCCAATTCGCTGTCTTTCCCTTTAGTAAAGGAACCAAACTTTCACCATCAAAATCTATTCGAACAGGAACTCGCAAACCGCATAATTCAATTAGCGTTGGTAAAAGATCTATGTGAGCAGAAAGATGTCTGATATCTTTCCCACCTGAAATACCGCCACCTGGCCAACGGATGAAACAGGGAACGCGATGTCCACCTTCATAAACTGATCCTTTATTAGCTCTCATGCCAGCATTAAATCCCTCTTTAACAAAGCCATTTTTGTCAAAACTCGCTCCAAAAGATGTTCCATTATCGGTAAGAAAAATGACCACTGTATTTTCTTCCAGCCTGTTCTGTTTCAAGAAATTTAAAAATCTTCCTATATTTTCATCAAGATTACTAATCATTCCGTAAAAAGTTGCCCTAACATCAGGTACTTTACCACGATATGGATGGACATATTTTCCATCTACGTTGTGAGGCCAATGAGGAACATTAGTTGGAATATACACAAAAAAAGGTTCTTTTACGCTCTTTATAAATTCTATAGCTGCATTAAAAAACACATCAGTACAATACCCATTATGCTTTTCCCATTTCCCATTATGACAGTAGAAATCATCAAAATAATCATTTCCCCAATAATCCGGAGCATTTCCTATCGCCCCACCTCCAATAACTAAACTTTCCTCAAAACCTCTATCCCAGGGATGATAATAACAATTATCACCAAGGTGCCATTTGCCAAAAATTCCTGTTCGGTAACCGTTTTTAAGAAATATATCGGCCATAGTTATTTCATCCCGCCGCAGAAGGCTTCTACCCATAATGGTATGCCAAACTCCTACTCTACTTGAATAGCGCCCTGTAAGAAGCGAAGATCGCGTCGGAGAACAAGTGGGGTCCACGTGGAAATTAGTTAAGCGGATTGATTCAGAATAAAGTTTATCAAGATTTGGCGTCTTTAGAATTGGATTTCCATGGCAAGATAAATCCCCGTAACCTTGATCATCAGACATTATTAAAACAACATTTGGCTTAGATTTAGTGCCTCCCGTTGCCTTCCCCTTTGAACTTGGAAACACCCCTGGAATCATTAAAGAAGCAACTCCGGCTGTCGCTGCATTCATAAAATGTCTTCGGGTTATATTTTTTTTGCCCATCATAATCGTTCCTTTCTTTATATCTTTTTAAAAATCATAGACAGTCAAATCCCATGCTGCTTCTTTTATTCCTTGTCAACACTTTCTGCCAATTTCTTCAGCTGACAATTTCTTTTCTCTAGATAAAATCATTTGTCAAAACCGTACTTAAAATCACATCAACCTTTCAACGGAGCACTCCTACCTTCTCGCTGATAACGTTCTAATAGTTTTTTGAGATGGTCAACCACATCTGGATTTTTATCCCAGAGGTTATTTTGTTCGAATGGATCATCTTTCAAATTATAGAGTTGGCCAGGACTTCCCGGTTTAGGAGGTTGGCCTTCTGGTGGCATCCATCCGCCTGAGGTTTGATTGTCTAAAATGAGCTTCCATTCACCTTGGCGAATAGCCATCGTTCCATTTTCAGATTGAAAAACTAACGCTTCCCGAATGGGCCTTTTATATTTTTCTCCGAAAATTGCCGGCGAGATATCATAGCTATCAGGCCCGGCTTCAGAAGATAACCTGGTCCCAACAAGGGCAGCAAAGGTGGCCATCATGTCAGTTAAAGAAATTGGCTCATCAGAAATGCTGCCAGGTTTAATCCGTTTGGGCCAGCGGACAATAAACGGAACCCTATGGCCACCTTCCCAGATGTGTGTTTTATAACCTCGCCATGGACCAGCTGATTTATGTCCTTTTTTCCCCGGGTGAGGTCCGTTGTCACTGGTGAAAATGACCATAGTTTTATCATCAATTTTTAATTCGGCCAGAGTTCTCATTATCTCTCCGAGACACCAATCAGCCAGGACAACCAGGTCTCCACGTGGCCCATCTCCGCTTTTACCTTTAACAAAATCAGGCGGCAACCAGGGAGTGTGCGGCGAGGATAAACAAAGCTCGACAAAAAACGGCTTGCCCGGAGATTCTTTCAGACTTCGCTTAATAAAAGCAATTGCCTCCCTGGTAAACTCCATGTCCACTTCTTCAATCTTGAAGCCTGGAGCAGCCCAGCCGGGTCGGGGGCTGCCTTCTTCACCACCACTCATGTCGTAATACTCTGATATCTTATGAGTCGGAATCTCTTTGACTCTGTCTCCAACGATAAAAGTAAAAGGACCATCCATACCTGAACAGGCAGCAGTAAAAAAGGCATAATCAAAACCATGGTCCAGAGGACCACCTGAAACGGGTTTTGAAAAATCCACGTTCATTCCTGTTTCTGGAGGAGCATCCTGCCAGGAACCACGGTAAAGCCTCTTTGCATCTTTCCACGTCGGCTTAAAACCATTGGCTCTGGTCCAGTTCAGACCAAGGTGCCATTTGCCAAAAAATCCACACCTGTATTTCTTCCTTTTCAGAAGAGTAGCCAGGGTTTCTCGTTCGGGTTCTATAAGAGACGGAGTATAGCCACCAACAACGCCTCTTTTCAGCCAGGTTCTCCAGCAGTATCTTCCTGTCAGCAGGCCATAACGTGTAGGAGTGCAAACTGCTGATGGAGAATGAGCATCTGTAAATATTATGCCCTCTTTAGCCAGTTTATCAATATTTGGTGTGGGTATTAAAGATTCAGGATTATAGCAGCCAGCATCTCCATAACCCTGATCATCAGTTAAAATTAGGATAATATTCGGTAGCTCATCTTTATTGGGACTCATTAAACTTGAGTATATAGAAGAAGTATTCAGAGCCATTAAAGCTGCACCCACACCAGCTGTCCTCATAAATTCTCTTCTTCTCAATTGATAACCTCCAGAAAGCTTTAAAATTTCATCAATTTCTCATTCATTATTTAATTTAAGAAACAATTTGTTCTCAGTCAATAAAAAATTTGTCATCCTAGTAAGAAAGGAAATGCGGTAAAACCCGCTTAATAATAAGCCTCTGAACTGTCACCATGCCTATCTGGAACTTTATGCTGAAATTCTTTTTGGCTATCCGGATTAAGAAAGGGATACAAGCAAAAAGGGATATCGCTTCGTACACCGTTAAAGCAAAGAACCTATAGCTATCCCTTGATTGGGTAGATGAACTGACCACTATGTATATATCCTCATTTCCCTTCCTAACTTTTGCCAACCTTTTTTAGGAAGAATCATTTTAGGTCATTGGTTGATACATGGTATCCAGTTTGTGGGAAGAGCTTAAGATAGAGCTCAGTTAATTTTTCCAGCTGCAATACTGGAAACAAGGCTACTAACTTGGATATTTTCCTCTCCATAGTAAGCTTCCTAAAAGGTGTCATCCCCAGGGTTGAGTGATGACGTTTAGTATTATACATAAACTGCCATCTCAGAGCTCTGAAGTAAAACTCCTTCAGGTCTGCGTAGTGCAGGGATGTAGAACTCATTGTCATCGGTCTGATGGGAGCGTTCCACAAAAGCCTGATACTCTTTCTTCCCCTTGGGTATATGTAGAAGTTCGGCCTGGAGTGGGACGAAGACCTTCTTATTCAGGTACTCTAACTTGTCCACCGATTTGCCCCCAAAACTCCTCCCCGTTGTCGGTTTGAAGCGTTATCTCATGCTCTATCCTAAAACTTCGTACAAAGTAGATAACCAGAAGCATGAACATCAACCCGTTGGTGAAGGTCTTCTCGTAGGAATAAGAGATAAACCTCAGGCGGGTCTTTACATCTATGGCTGTCCATTGATAGGGTGGGATATTTAGTCTCTTAGCCCAGCGCAGAGTCTGTGCCGAAAGCGTAGTAGCGTCGTAGACCTCCTTAAGGTCAACCTGAAAGTGTTGTAAGGGATAGAGTGATTCAAAATCATAGAAGCGGTCCCTGCGCCTGTAGAAGCCCTGCTCGATAAAGCACTAACCTGATAAATCCCTCCACTTCTTCTGCTCCAACCCCAACCGCCGGACTGCCACCCCGCCGCTTCCAAATACTCCCCTTAAACTGGATACCATGTCTTAACCTGAAAGAATTTAATTATTGACAATTGATGTCCAATTGGCTTAATTTAAATATACAATGCTGCTAACCTTCAATCAGGTGCTTTATCTTCTTTTGACTGTATCTGCTGTAGTAGTGGCTGTGCTGCTGGCCATGTTTCTTCTTCAGCTCAAAAGGACGGTCAGGGAAGCAGAAAAATCTTTTCAGGAACTGCAAATCGTCCTGAATAAACTTGAGCAGATTGAAGACAAACTTGATAAGCGGCTGGAAGAAGCCGGAGAAATTGTTTACTCTACCAAGAAAGCTGTCTCCGGTCTGGGAGAGCTCTCCCTCTTTTTGACTACCAACGTGGTCAGGCCGGCCTCCAAGTTCTGGCCCGTGCTTTTCCCTCTTTTGCGTTTTGGTTGGCAGTTTATAAAAAAAAGAAAGGAGAAGAAAAATGTCGGATAACAAAGAATCCCGTTTCGTGGATTCCATGCTCACTTTTCTGGCGGGTGCAGCTACAGGTTTTATCCTGGGTATCCTATTTGCCCCGGCTAGCGGTAAAGAAACTAGGAGAAAGATAAAAGAACAGGCCTTAAAAGGACAGGAACTGGCTAAAGAAGGCTATAAAAGAGTAGCTAAAGAAACAGAAAAAGGGGTGAAAATAGCTAAAGAAAAAGCCGAAGAAGGGCTGGAGTCCATAAAAGAATTTCTGGAAAAAAATAAAGCAGAATTCGTCCGCCGGGAGCCAGAATTTCCTGAAGACCTGGATACCGAGAAATAACTTCATTTCCAGAAAAAAATCTTTTTAAAATTCAAAGAATACCCCGACCTAAGAGGTCCAGGATGGGAAGGAAAAGGTATGTTTTAATTTTAGTTTATTTACTATACTTAAGTACATTCTTTTTCCCTGTCCAGTCATGGTCCATTGATCAGAAAACCCGCCAATCTATCGAACAGGAAATTGAAAAATACCGGGCTGAAATAATCAAAATCCGGCGCTTCATCCATATGAACCCAGAAGTTAGCAACCGCGAATTTGAGACAGCTAAGCTAGTAGCTAGTAAACTCTCTTCCCTCGGGCTGGAGGTAAAAACAGGTATAGCCCGAACAGGCGTGGTGGGTCTGCTCCGCGGAAACCAGCCTGGACCAACCGTAGCTATCAGGGCTGATATGGATGCCCTGCCTATCCAAGAACATAACACCTTCCCTTACCGTTCACTTAACCCTGGTGTAATGCATGCCTGCGGCCATGATATACATACCTCCATTGCTCTGGGCACAGCTATGGTTCTCTCCTCGCTCAAAGACCGCATAAAAGGAAACATCAAATTTATTTTTCAACCAGCTGAGGAAGGTCCACCACCAGACGAAGAGGGCGGGGCTTCGCTGATGATTAAGGAAGGAGTCCTGGACAACCCGCCTGTCCGAGCCATTTTTGCCCTGCATGTTTGGCCCGACCTGGAAGTGGGAAAAATCGGTTACAATTCTGGATATTTCTTTGCCAGTTCAGATAATTTTGTCATAACCATTAAAGGAAAAAGCGCTCATGGAGCCAGACCGCAGGAAGGAATCGATGCCATTGTCGTGGCCGGGGAAATTATCACCGGGCTGCAGGTTTATTTCAAACGAGCCTTAGACCCCTCAGAACCGCTGGTGGTGACTGTTGGCAAAATTCAGGGTGGAAATCGATCTAACATCATTGCCGACAGAGTGGTGATGGAAGGCACAGTAAGAACCATTGATGAGCAAACCCGAAGCAAAGTAGCAATTATGATGGAAACTTTTCTCAAAGGAATTACTCAGGCTTACGGCGCTACTTACTCCCTGGCTTATGAATACGCCACCCCGGCTCTTTACAATCACCCTGATTTTGTCCGGGTGGTTTTGCCGGGCCTGGCGAGCGCGGTAGGAAAGCAGAACTTGATTCAGATTAAACCTCAGATGGTAGCAGAAGATTTCGCCTTTTTTGCTGAGAAAATTCCAGCGTTTATGTTTCTTCTCGGAGTGAAAACTCCGGGTCAACCTTCAGCCCCGCTGCACAGTCCTTATTTCAACCCTGACGAAAAGGCCATTCCGGTGGGCATCCGGGCCATGTGTCACCTGGTGCTCAATGCCTTAGAACAGCAGGCTTCTCTTAAAAGCTCTCCAACGGAAAAAATTCAATAACAATATATGGTCACGCCCTTTCTTTTCCCAGCTGTCAGTTTTCTGGCCGGGCTAATTTTTTCTTCAGCAGCCGGCCTCTCCTTCTCTTCGCTCTGGGCTTGGGTAGCAGGCTCAACCGTCCTTTTAAGCTGGATGGCTTATCTTCTTAAAAAAGGCCGTCTTGCTCTGATGGGCATAATCCTTTCCTTTTTTCTCTGCGGCCTTGTTTTTTACACCTACGAAGATTACCGCTACCAGACAAACCCGGTTTTCAGCCTAAAATCCGAAGAATACCTGGATTTTACAGGCCTTTTGCTCAAAGCACCTGAAAGATACCCTGACCGTGACGTGCTTACTATCAGGTTAAGCTCTGCTGAAGTTAACGGTCAGAAAGTAAACTTGAAAGCTAACATCAGGTTGAGCGTGCTACATTCTACCACCGCCGACTTGCCATTAGAGCTTTTCGCCGGAGACTGGTTAAGTTTTTCTGCTGTCCTTCATAAAGAAGAAGCTTTTAAAAACTTTTTCCCCGATTTCAGCCGGAAATATCTTAAAAGCCAGAAGATACACCTAAGAGCCAGCACTAAAAGTCCGCTGCTCGTTAAAAAGCTTAATCAGGCAAACCATACCTGGAACGGCTTTTTCTCCAAGCTGCGGCGAAAACTGCAGCGGCAGATTGAAGCAGATTTTCCGGGCCGGCAGAAATTCAGCCTTTCCCCTGAAGGTGGCCTGCTGGAAGCCCTTCTCCTTGGTGCTGACCGGAGGTTGGACCAGCATACTGACCGGCAATTTCAAAAGACCGGGCTTTACCATTTAATAGCCATCTCTGGCGCGCACGTAGCAGTTATCACTTTCTTCCTCTATTCGCTTCTCGGCCTTTTTAGACTTAGAAAGAAGACCATAAATATCATCCTTCTTTTCCTTTTGTTTTTTTATGCTTTCCTGGTAGAGGGCCAACCTTCGGTTTTTCGGGCTGTGCTGATGACCTCTCTTTTTCTTCTCGGTAAATTACTTGATTATGATGTTAACTTTCTTAACCTCCTTTCTCTTTCAGCCCTCTTGCTTTTATTGTTTAATCCTTTCAGTTTCGTTGAAGCTGGTTTCCAGCTAACTTTCGTAGCCACTCTGAGCCTGATACTTTTCTTTAAGCCAATTTTGAACAGACTGCCCGTCTGGCCGTTTAAAATCTCAGAAGCCCTGGCTCTGTCATTGGCTGCAGTTTTAGGCACTATGCCCATTATTGTCGCCGATTTTAACCGGGTAACTTTTGCCACCATCATCCTGACGCCTCTGGCTGCACCGCTGGTCGGGCTGATCATGGGTACTGGCTACATATATCTCATAGCAGGTGCTTTGCTGCCGAAAGCGGGAGATATTCTTGCCTGGCCACTTGCCTGGCTGACAAAGCTTCTTTTCTGGATGACTACCTGGCTTGAGCCACTTTCTTCTTTATCCTACAGGTTGCCAGGACCTCCTTTGGCTGTAATCTTGGGCTACTATATTTTCCTGCTGCTTCTCCTTTTAAAGCCGCGCTTTAAAGCCCAAAGGTTGCTTACAGGTCTAATTTTTATTATTTTCTTCTTCTGTCTTATTGCCTACCCATTTCCGCCGCACTCCGATGCCCCAGCTGTAACTTTCCTAGATGTTGGCCAGGGTGATTCCATTGTGGTGGAGCTACCTGGTAAAAAATTGATGGTTATCGACGGCGGCGGGTTTATTAATAGCTCTTTTGACCCTGGCGAAACCATTGTTTCCAAGTATCTGTGGTACAAAGGTTACAAGAAGATTGATTTTCTAGTTTCCACTCATCTTCATCCAGACCATGCTCTGGGCCTGGCCTCTCTAGCCGCCAATTTCCGGGTAAAAGAATTCTGGTTTGCTGAGGCAGACCCAAAAAATCCGCTTTTTTCAGCCATTAACCGGGCGCTGCCCAAAAGCTCTAAGAAGATAAAAATAAGACGGGGCCTGAGCTGGCAAGAAGATAATACCCGGATTGAAGCCCTTTTCCCGGATGAAAATCCGGCGGCACCAGTAAGTAAAGGCAATGATTCTTCGGCAGTCATCAAGCTTGATTTTTCTGGCTGTAAATTTCTCTTTCCCGGTGATATCACTGCTGTCGTTGAAGAATACCTTACTAACCAGCAAATTTCTGAGCTTCAATCCCAGGTCTTAAAAGTACCTCATCACGGAAGCAAGTCTTCTTCCAGTCCAGCTTTTCTCCAGGCTGTAAACCCAAAAGTGGCAGTGATCACCTGTGGCCGGAACAACATCAGCAACTTACCATCAGAAGAGGTGGTAACCAGGCTCCACGAAATGGGAATCCATATCTACCGCACAGATAAAGATGGAGCAGTAAAAATCCAGTTAAAGGACACACAGCTCCGCCTTCAAACAGCCAGGTCAGGAAAAGAATCGGTTTTTAAATTGGACTGATTGACCTGAAAATGTTTTTCTTGATGGGGACTTAATCCATCTTTTATAGATTTCTTATGGTCTTTATTCCACTAGTCTCGATTGACAGCCATTAAAGACGAGTAGTATTATAAATCTGAGAGGGAACAAAATGATGAAAAAAGTTTTGGCGGTTTCCCTGCTTCTCAGTCTCTGCGGTTTGAGCTACACGGTGGCGCAGGAGCAGAGTCTGGCTGAATTAGCCCGGAAAGAAAAAGAGCGAAGAGAGGCCCTAAAATCCAAAACGGTTAAAGTTATCACCAACAAGGACTTGGAGAATTTACAAAAAACTCCAGCTCTCATCCTTAAAGGTCAGGAAACATCAACATTAGAGGAAACCCCTACACAGAGCTCAGTCAGCACTTCTTCCGATCAAAAGGTTGTTCATCGGGTTACGGTGGATAAAGTCCCTGGTAAACAGTCAACCTATTCTTCTCCAGCAGGCACAGCCGACCAGCTCTCTTCTTCTGCAGATACGGCCAGTTCTTCCCTTGAAACCGCCTGGAAAAAAGCCCAAGAATATGTAGAGTTGCTTACTCTTAAAATGAACGCCCTTTGGCAGCAATTCTACAGTCTGGATGACATGACTTCTCGCGATCACATCCAGAGGCAGATAAGTGAAACCTACGAAAAACTCATCAAAGCCCAGGAAGAAGAGACCCGTTTGCGCACTGAATACGAAAAGCAACTGGGTCAGAAAAAGAGTGAAGGCGCCACCCCCATCTGGATAAAATAGTCCGGGGAAACCACTCCCTTATTCTTTTCACAGCAGGCAAAAAAAATTATTGTTTTGGCCGGAGATAAACAGTAAAGATTTTCAACCCTAATTCGTTGGTCGGCTGTTCTTCACTGCCCTTAATTTCTGGCTGAAACACTTTGTCCACCGTCAGGGTAAGCCTAATCTCCCTTTCCTTGCCCAGATCTTCTGCTGATAATTCATAGACTATCTGAAAGGGTCCTCTTTCAAGCTGAAGAGTATCGAGCAACCTTCCATTCAGATCAATAAACAGGCTTTGCTTCTCCCCGGCTGGAGCCAGACATTCCCCTTTTAGCATCAGTCTGGAAGGTTTCCCGGGGTTCCTTATGAGGCAGATAGCTTTTTCGCTTGTCCAAAGCTCAACCCGATTTAACCGGTCGGACGGACCGGGGTGAATGATTCTCTCCCATCCATCAAGGTACAATACATCAGGGATTTCCAGGGGATAGGGTTTTAACTTCAAAACCCTCTGATAAAGCAGGATTTTTTCTTTTTTGTCATTCTCCGCATAAACCCGAAAGTTCAAACGGACTCCACGGTTTAACTGCGGGTTGAACTTATCTATGAAGGCAGGGATGAACACATACTTTTCTGATTCATAAACATGTTCCGGAAGCCAGTTCTCAATAGAGGGTTGCAGATTAAATTCGTCCTGAAAAATCAGTTGTTTATCATATTCAGCTTCGGCTATAATTTTCCAGGCTTCCCCTGGAACTCGAAAATCAGAAGTGGTGATAAACTTCATTTGTAATTTGGTCACCAGATAATCAGTTAGCTCGCGTTCAGAGAACTGAACATTGACCGCCAGGCCTGGCCACTTCGTTTCCTGCTGGCAGGCAGCTAGAACCAAAAGAAAAAGCCAAGAAAAGAACCAGGCGTTAAAAAAAATTCTTAACCAGGCCTGTTTTTGGTTTTTTCCCATTGGCTTAGAGGACAAAAGGATTATAGTCAAACTCGGACATCTCTTCAAACAAGTACCCGGACTTTTTTCCTTTTTATTCAAGGCTAATTGCTGCCTTTTTTTGCTGATTCTATTGACTATCTTTGATTTTATATTATCTTGTTTATCTTAGTCTGAAACTTTTTAGACTCTGAAACGGTTTAAACCATTAGCCAGTCTTATGTTAGACTAAAAATTTTAACCTGCTAAAAACCACGTTCTTAACCAGAACTACTGGAAAGATGAGGTTGTCAAATGAAAAACAAGTTTGAATTTAACCATCACGCGACATCAACTTCTTTTATACTTCTGAGCATTTGGTTGCTTACTACACTTATCCCTTGCTCGGCTGAAGCAAACTTGCTGTCTGGTTGTGTACGCATTGATAATACATTTAAAGCTTGGGCCTCTTCTACTCTCAGCCTGGAGGCAGCCTGTCTGCATTACTCCGGCCAGGAGAATCAGGAAGTTAAAAAACAGGAAGTAAAACAAACAGAGAAAAAAGAAGAGACTGAAGAAAAAGCTGGGGCTGAATCGCAGGAACAAACAAACCAGCAAAACAAAACCATCACTGAACAAGCCCAAAAAGAAGAACAAGAAAAAAGCCAGGAAAACACGACTGAAACAGAAGAAAAAAAGAAAACCATAAAAGAATTTCTTCAGCCCTGGAAAAAGACTATAGAACTAAGTTACGTAGTAACTGGAGGAAATACCGTTAGCTCATCGTTCAGCCTGGGCAATACTTTGATTCTTACTCCGAATGCCAAAAATACTTATACGGTCAAAACTTATTTTTTAAGGACCCACTCCACTTCCATAACTAAAAAAGCTGTGGGTACCCCTGACAGTTTTTCCATTGAAGAAGAAAAAACCAGACGTTTAACGGCTGAGAATTATCTAATTTCTGGACAGTATGAGCACAAAGTAACTGGCCGTCTGATAACCAATGCAGCTTTCGTCTGGGACAGGAATAAGTTTTCTGGAGTTGAAGGCCGCGCTCTGTGGACGGCAGGAGCTGGTTTAAATTTAGCCAACAATGAAAAGCAAAAAATCAACTCTAGCGCTGGTATCAGCTTTACTATCAGAAAATACACTAATCAAAATCTAAACTCCTTTCTTGGTTTTCGATATACTTTCACCTGGGACCAGAAGCTTTTTGACAATGCCCTTTTCAGCACCAATTTTATCTTTGATGACAACTTGGTCCACTTGAGTGACTGGCGCTACGAATGGACTAATAACCTGACAGCTCCCCTGAGCAAATCACTTGCTCTTAAAACCAGCCTAAAGATTATCCGGACTCATCGCCCCCCTGATTTGCAGGTACCACTCCTTAATCCCGACTATACTGACTCGGGTTTGTATGTTACCATTCCTCGCGAAAAAGTAGATACTTTCTTCACTACGACTATTGTCTTGAGTTTTTAAACCCGGCTGACTTTCTTTGTATATTAAATTAATTAATTGGCAGAAATATAATTTCTGAATTTCGATGTTTGCAAAAAATATCTACATACCCTATTATTAACTAAGTCAGATATTTCAATTCCCGGGAGAAAGGATGGCCGGCAAAACAAATAAAAGAGAAACGGAGGAAAAGACCGACTTTGTTCGTCCCTCAGGCCGGAATTACGACGAACTCCGACCGGTAATCATAAAGCCTGATTATTTAGATTATGCGGATGGTTCAGCCTACATAGAAATGGGAAAAACGAAGGTAGTTGCTGCCGCTACCGTGGAAGATAAAGTACCGCAGTTTCTTAAAGGCACAGGTTCAGGCTGGATTACTGCTGAGTATTCTATGCTGCCTCGCTCCACAGAAAAACGCACCCCCAGAGAACGGGCGGTAGGTAAAATATCGGGCCGGACACAGGAAATTCAGCGTCTGATAGGCCGGGCCCTTAGAGCCAGCACGGACTTGGGTCTTCTTGGTGAAAGGACTATCATTATTGATTGCGACGTCATTCAGGCAGATGGTGGTACCCGCACCGCTTCAGTAAATGCCGGCTGTATTGCTCTGGCCATCTGCTTTAAAAACATGCTGGAAAGGGGTCAGATTGATACCTTTCCCCTTAAACATCTGGTGGCTGCTGTCAGTGTTGGCATTGTACAGAAGAAACAGCTTCTAGACCTTGATTACTTGGAAGATTCTCAGGCAGAGGTGGATATGAACGTTGTCCAGGTTGATAACGGGCATTTGGTAGAGGTTCAGGCCACCGGAGAAAAAATAGCTTTCTCCCGCACCGAGCTGGCCCGGCTACTCAAACTGGCTGACAAAGGCATTGAAGAAATTTTTAAAATCCAGCGCTCGGTTCTCCGCAAACTCCACCCTGTATTTGTAGCCTTTTAATAATTCTCCTCAAAAGACATGTTAATTTCAGAATTACTTCAGTTTCATTAAACGGTTTTCTTTCAATAATTTTTTAAGAGCTTCAACTACATTCTGGTCGTAAAGATTCTGCTTTTCCAGTTCTCTTATGGCTTCATCTACATTCCGGGCTGGCCTATAGGGCCGAAAAGAAGTCATGGCCTCAAAAACATCAGCCACTGCTAATATCCTGGCTTCCAGCAGGATTTCTTCTCCTTTAAGGCCCCGGAGATATCCCGAGCCGTCAAGCCGCTCGTGATGCTGATAAACAATTTCAGCTACAGGCCAGGGCAAATTCAAATCTTTCAATAGTTCATAGCCAAGATGAGCATGGTTTTTAATAATTGCCCATTCATTATTCGTCAGGTTACCTGCTTTGTTTAAAATTTCTGCCGGTATTAATATTTTTCCGATATCATGAACTTCGGCCGCTAACCTTAATCTATCAATTTTCTCCGCAGGAAGTTTCATCTCCTGGGCTATCTGCCTGGCCATCCAGGCCACCCTTTTTTGATGTCCACTGGTATAAGGATCCTTTATTTCAACTAATTTATTTAAGAGACTTATCGTGGCACCAAAGGCTTTCCGAATGTCGGCCAGGGCTTCTTTAAGCTTCTCTTCATTCTTTTTTCTCTCTGAAATGTCAACCATTATAGCCAGCTCACTGACGATTCTATTGTACTCCAGCCTTTTCACCTGCATTTCCACCTCAACCAAACGTCCCTCTTTATGGATAATGCTGAATTCCAATTTTGGCACAAACCGGGAAGGTTCGTTACAACTATACAGTTCTATAATCTTTTGTCGGTCCTTTTCCGCCAGATAATTTATAAACTTTTTCCCGATCACCTCATCAGGTTTATATCCAAAAACATTATAAACCGCCTGGTTAGCGTATTTAATCAATCCTTCCTCAGTAATAAATATTGGAGTGTTAGCTTCCTCTACCACCAAGTCGAAAATATTTCGATGAATCTTAAGCTTTTGGCTGTACTCGAAGATTTCTGTAACATCTCTAAGATGAGCAATTATTCTTATTTCTTGATTCTGGCTTCTGGAAAAATTAGCTTCAATAAGTCGCTGGTTTTCGGTAACCAGCCTTATTTTTCTGAGGATTTGTAGAGGCAGCTTATCTTTTGAGCTTTGCAACCAATTTAAGAGCTTATCCTTATCTTCTGGATGTACAAGATTAAAAATATAATCCCATCCTTTTTTTGATAATTCATCTGGTGGAATCCCAATCATCCTGGCAAATGACGGGTTAAAATACTCAAAAGAACCACCTTGGACAATAAAAAACCCGTCT
>JACIYK010000119.1 GCA_014359965.1 Candidatus Aminicenantota bacterium | reverse complement strand
AAGGCCAGAAAGAAGTTATTGTCTCTGGGGGCAACCCTTGTCTGTTTGCAGTCGCTGTCTGGGAATTTATGCTGGATTTTTCTTATCAACTTTGTTATACCCGGCCTATAAACTAAGCTGGAAACTCAAAATAAGTCAAAATTTCAGGTGGCTGATTGTTTTATCCTTCCCTTTAGTAGCAGACTTTTTGTCTGGCTGGTTAAAAATTTGGGACTCCCCTCTTTTCTATAAAACTCTGACTGGTTTTGTCTGGTCCAGCGTCTGGGCCTTTTTCTGGTTCAGGGCCTTAGAAGAATTTTTTGCTCAGGCAGAGGCATTGCTTCCGCCCGAAAAGTAGAATAAAATTATTTTGTTTGAAAGGAAAATACATGGAAAAAAAGCAGGTTGACTTTCTTAAACCGGCAGTTCTAGCCGGTGCGGTCGCCGGCCTTATTTCCGCCGTTCCTTTTTTCAATTGCCTCTGCTGCCTCTGGATTATTGCCGCCGCAGCCTTTTCTGTTTATCTACTGGCTCAAAAGTCTGAGGCCTCTTTAAAAAGCAGTGATGGCTTTCTGGCAGGAATTTTAACGGGGCTGGTAGCCAGCCTGGTGAATGGCCTTCTGGAAATACCCCTCAGACCTGTATACCTGAGCTTTTTCGGACGTTTTTTTGAAGCCATGTCTAGTTTTATGGAAGAAATGCCCAGCGGCTGGGAAAATCTAACCCAGATGAGAGACCAGGGGTTTAACCTGGCCTGGTTTCTTTTAGAATTACTATTATCTTCAATTTTATTTTCGTTATTTGGCGCCATCGGTGGCCTGATTGGTTATTCCTTGTTCGCAAAGAAAAAAGAATCTGGAGAAAAAGATGTCCAGACGCTTCCGCAAGACCACAGTCATAGTTAACCCGGCCTCTAACCACGGGCAGACCAGACATCGTTGGCTGGAGATTAAAGAAGCCCTGAAAAGCTTTTTTAAGGAATTCCGTTATGATTTTACTGAAAAACCACTCCAGGCTACTGACCTGGCCCGAGAGGCTCTGAAAGAGGGCACCGAACTTCTGATAGGCGTAGGGGGTGACGGAACGGTCAATGAAATAGCCAACGGCTTTTTTGAGGACAATAAACCAATAAATCCAGAAGCCACTTTGGGTATTGTTCCTTCTGGTACAGGCTGCGACCTCATGCGCAGTCTCAACATTCCCAAAAAATTAAAAAATGCGGTGCGCTTTATTTCCGAAGCACCGAACTCACTCATTGATATCGGGCGAGTTAATTATTTAGCCGAAGGTGGAAAAATCGAATCCCGTTATTTTCTTAACATCGCTGATTTTGGTCTCGGCGGCGAGGTAGTCAGGCGGGTTACCGAAGAAAGACTCAAAAGAAAAGCTTCTTCCTACGTAAAATGTTTGATAGAAACGATGTTAACCTTTAAAGGGCATGAAGTCAGCCTCAAAGTTGATGATCAGGAAAAAGCCGCGGGAACCTATCTAATAGGCGCGGTAGCTAACGGAAAAGTTTTTGGTAAAGGCATGAAAATCGCTCCTAAAGCTCGGCTGAACGACAGTCTTTTTGATATTATTCTGGTCAAGGGACTTAAATTTCTGGAGTTCTGTCTGCAAGGCTGGAAGCTAATAAATGGAAGCCATCTCTCCTACCATAAGGTGAGCATGTTGCGCGGACAAAAAGTAGAAGTCTTCCCCCTGACACCATCCCCAGTGCTTATTGAGCTTGACGGTGAACAGGTAGGTACCCTGCCGGCTTCCTTTGAAATAATTCCTGCTTCCCTGCAAGTTAAAGGCTTTACTGAGAGGTCTTGGGACGGGAGATAAAGAAAAGCAAGAGCAGATTTCTGGTTGGCTATTTTTTCGGTAAATAGTAAGGGTTGTTGGTCAGGCAGAGCCGGCCGTTTTCGTCATAAAAACGATAAATTATTGTTTTTGTCTTGATATAAGGATTACGGTATTCAACTCTCTTTAGATAATTTTTGGTTTCCGGGTAAGGAGGTACTCCGTTATGTTTTTCTACGGCCATCTGTCCAGCATTATAAGCAGCCAGGACCAGATTTCTGTCCCCTTTATATTTCTTTATCAAATCTTTTAAGTACTTAATACCCCCCTCAATGTTCTGCTCTGGGTCGAAAACGTTGAGAACCCCGTACTTGATAGCCGTTTCTGGCATTAGCTGCATTAATCCCAGAGCTCCCTTTTCAGATACAGCAAACTGGTCATAATTTGATTCCGCCTTGATGACGGCATGAACAAAATCTGCTGGTACTCCATGCTTGACCGCCAGCTTTTTGACGATAGGATCATACTTTTCCCTGGCCGATTGTTCGGCTAAAACAGGGCAGTGTAGCAAAACAAACCCTAAAAATATAGCCAAGCTCACAATTTTTATAAGATCTTTGCCCATTTTTAATTTATTAAATAATCAATTTTTGCCTGTCTGACAATCCCCTTTGGGGGTGATTTTATACCATTTGCCGGAAAATCTCAAAGGCTTTTTCCAGGGCCTGATCGATCATTTCTGTTTTAGTTCCACCCGCCTGAGCAAAATCTGCCCGGCCTCCTCCCCCACCACCGACAACTACAGCTATGTCCTTAATTATTTTATTCGCCTGAAGACGGGTAACCAGATCACCGGCCACGGCCACCACCAGGAGAACCTTACCTTCAGTGGCTGAGGCCAGAACCACCAGTCCCTGGCCTATTTTCTGCTTTAGATTATCAGCATAGGAGCGCAGGGTTTCCATGTCCAATCCTTCAAACTTCTGCCCGATAAATTTTATTCCTTTGATTTCTTTAATTTCTATCTCCGGCGATTGACCGGCCTGATGTAGAAATTTGTGTTTCAGTTTTTTTATTTCCTGTTCTTTTTCTTCAAGCTGTTCCAGAAGTCTTTCTGCTCGCAGCCGAAGCTCCTTGCGGTTGACTTTAAAAAGAATTTCCAGCTGTTTTAATTGTTCTTCTAGTTCCTTGACGTAACGGAAAGCTTCTTCGCCTGTTACAGCTTCTACCCGTCTCAGCCCGGCAGCTACACTGGACTCAGAGATTATCTTAAAAAAGCCGATCTCCCCGCTGTTTTTCACATGAATGCCACCACATAGCTCTTTGCTGAAGTCACCAACCCTTACCAGCCTCACTTTTTCTCCGTACTTTTCTTCAAATATGGCCATCGCTCCTTCGGCCATTCCTTCTTCCAGCGTGGTGATTTTAACGGTAACCGGTAGATTTTCCCTGATTTTTTCATTGACCAGCTGCTCAACCCTGGTAATTTCTTCTTCACTTAAAGCGGCATAATGGGTGAAATCAAAACGCAGTCTTTTATCACTGACCAGAGAACCTGATTGTCGGACATGGTCACCAAGAATCTGTCTTAGAGCAGCATGAAGCAAATGAGTGGCCGTATGATTGCAGCTTATAGCCTTTCGCCTGGCAGCATCAACCACTGCTTCCACTTTCTCTCTCACTCGTAATTCACCCGACACAGCTTTCACCTGATGCACGATAACTCCAGGGATGGGGGTAAAGGTGTTTTTTACCAGCCCGGAAAAATTGGAACTTTTCAGCACCCCAGTATCTCCGACCTGACCACCCGACTCCGCATAAAATGGGGTTGTAGATAATATGACTTCTCCGCTCTGTCCTTCCACCAGTTTTTCTGCTTTTTCTCCTCCAACCAGGATGGCCAGAACTTCTGTTTCTTCCACCTCTTCCTGATCATAAAAAACAGGGGTTATCTTCAGCTTCTGGAACTCCTGGTAGATGGACTTTTCCTTTAGCCTGACCTCGCCTTCCCAAGACTGACGGGCTCTTTCTCTCTGTCTTTCCATTTCCTGCTGGAACCCGGCTTCATCTACCTCTAGATTCTTCTCCCTGGCCAGTTCCTGGCAGAGGTCCACGGGGAAACCAAAAGTATCATAGAGTTTAAAAACTTTTTCACCAGAGATGACCCTGTGGCCTGAACTTATAGCTTCCTGGGCATATTCTTCAAAATACCTCAAGCCTGAGTTAAGGGTATAAGCAAATCTTTCTTCTTCTGCCAGACACACCCGGCTGATGTAATTAAGGTTGGACATCAATTCTGGATAAGCATCTTTCATAACATCAACTACAGTAGATACCAGCCGATAAAGAAATGGTTTTTCCAGGCCGAGGAAATTACCTCGACGGTAAGCACGCCTTATCAGACGCCTTAAAACATAGCCCCGACCTTCGTTAGCCGGGCTGACACCATCGCCAATAAGAAAAGTAATGGCCCGGATATGGTCAGCAATTATGCGGATGTAAACATCGGATTCGCCACCGGTTGGATATTCCTGTCCGGTCTCTTCAGAAATAGCCCTGATTAAAGGCAGGAAAAGGTCGGTGTCAAAATTGCTTCTCTTATTTTGCAAGACAGCGGCCATGCGCTCCAGCCCCATGCCGGTGTCAATGGAAGGGCTGGGCAGGCGATGCATTTCTCCTCTTTCATCCTGATAAAATTCCATAAACACCAGGTTCCAAAGCTCTAACAGGCGGTTGCTTCCTTTCTCTATCAGCGCATATGGTTCGCCGGGTTCAATCTCCTCTCCCAGGTCATAATGAATTTCACTGCAGGGTCCGCAAGGCCCGGTTTCCCCCATTGCCCAGAAGTTATCTTTTTTACCGAAGCGGAATATTCTGGAGGCAGGCACCCCAATTTCACTGCACCAGATCTTAAAGGCCTCTTCGTCATCCTGGTAAATGGTAATGTAGAGTCTATCTGGAGGAAGTTTAAAAACTTCAGTCACCAGCTCCCAAGCGTAGTGGATGGCTTCCCTTTTAAAATAATCTCCAAAAGAAAAATTACCCAGCATCTCAAAAAAGGTGTGATGTCTCGGGGTACGCCCTACCTGCTCTAGGTCATTATGTTTACCACTGACCCTCAGGCATTTCTGGACAGTGGTAGCTCTAGTGTAGGACCTTTTTTCCAGCCCCAGGAAAATGTTTTTAAACTGGTTCATCCCGGCGTTGGTAAAAAGTAACGTCGGGTCATCCTTGGGAATTAAAGACGAACTAGGTACGATTTTGTGACCTTTTCTCTCAAAAAACTTCAAAAAGGTTGTTCTGATATCATGTGCTGTCATGTTCCTTTAACTTTCCTCTTCACCCCCTCCTTCTACTCTTTCAACTTTAATCATCTCTTTTTCCATCTGCTCCAGCGCTATATCCAGAGTGGATTGAATCCCCATAACCCTCAACTTGAAAGCGTCTGGATTAGATGAATACTTAAGGCCCTGTTCAAAAGAAATATAACCATCACGGTAAAGCTGATAGATGGACTGGTCAAATGTCTGCATCCCATACTGTGCCACACCTGTAGCGATGGCGTCGCGAATAAGAGGTGTTTTATCCCGGTCAATAATACATTCCTGAATGTAAGGTGTGCTAATCATGACTTCCACAGCTGGTACTCTTCCCTGTTCATCCATCCTGGGCACCAGACGCATGGAAATAACAGCCTTCAGCACATTAGCCAGCTGCAACCTGACCTGTCTCTGATGATGGGGTGGAAAAGTGGCTATGATACGGTTGATGGTTTCTGGTGCATCCAAAGTATGCAGAGTACTCAAAACCAGATGTCCTGTTTCCGCAGCCAGCAAAGCAGTTTCTATGGTTTCCAGGTCGCGCATTTCACCCACCAGAATGACATCCGGGTCTTCACGCAGGCAAGCTCTTAAACCTCGGGCAAAACTGGTCACATCCATCCCTACTTCTCGCTGACTGATTATGCTTTTCTTGTCTTTGTGCAGGTATTCAATCGGGTCCTCAATGGTGATGATGTTTTCCCGACGATGATTGTTTATGTAGTCAATCATAGCTGCCAGAGTGGTAGTTTTACCGCTACCAGTGGTTCCGGTCACCAGAACCAGTCCGCGCGGATAAAAAGCTATTTTCTCTAAAATCTCTGGCAGCAGCAATTCTCTTATAGTTTTGACCTCTAGAGGTATAATTCTTAAAGCAATAGCTAGGGACCCGCGCTGATAGTATATATTACCACGGAAGCGGCCAAAACCGGGCAGGCTGTAAGCTAAATCTACATCAAATTCTTCTTTTAGCTTTTTCTTTTGATAATCAGTCATAATCTGGTTAGCCAATTCTTCAGTATCTGCGGTAGTTAACTTGGGAAAGCCCACCAGAGGAATTAAAGTACCATGAACCCGAATCATGGGATGATTTCCTGCCTTCAGATGAAGGTCAGAAGCATCTCGTTCAATGGCAATTTTTAAAAGATCATCAATTATCATCATCCCCTCCCTTTTATTTTTTTACCAAAAGACCATTTCTGGTCATGATAATATTAAATTTTTTCCGCCGTAGTCGCTTAAGCATTTTTTCCCTACTTTTTCCGTTTAAAAATTTACTTTAATACTATAATAGGGCAGTTTCAAAGTCAATTTAAACTTTCTTTCAGGATAAGACATGGTATCCAGGCAAAGGGGAGTATTTGGAAGCGGCGCGGTGGCACTCCGGCGGTTGGGGTTGGAGCAGAAGAAGCGGAGGGATTTATCAGGTTAGTGCTTTATCGAGCAGGGCTTCTACAGGCGCAGGAACCGCTTCTATGATTTTGAATCACTCTATCCCTTACAACACTTCCAGGTTGACCTTAAGGAGGTCTACGACGCTACCATGCTTTCGGCACAGACTCTGCGCTGGGCTAAGAGACTAAATATCCCACCCTATCAATGGACAGCCATAGATGTAAAGACCCGCCTGAGGTTTATCTCTTACTCCTACGAGAAGACCTTCACCAACGGTCTGCTCTTTATGCTGACGCTTATCTACTTTCTGAGGAGCTTTGGAGTGGAGCATAAGATAACACTTCAAACCGACAACGGGGAGGAGTTTGGGGGCAAATCGGTGGACAAGTTAGAGTACCTGAATAAGAAGGTCTTTGCCCCACTCCAGGCCGAACTTCTACATATACACAAGGGAAAGAAAGAGTATCAGGCTTTTGTGGAACGCTCCCATCAGACCGATGACAATGAGTTCTACGTCCCGCAGATAGAGCGCTGCGCTGACCTGAAGGAGTTTTACTTCAGAGCTCTAAGATGGGAGTTTATGTATAATACTAAACGTCATCACTCCACACTGGGGATGACACTGTTTAGGAAGCTCACCATGGAGAGGAAAATATCCAAGTTAGTAGCCTTGTTTCCAGTAATGCAGCTGGAAAATTAACTGAGCTCTATTTTAAGCTCTTCCCACAAACTGGATACCATGTATCAACCAATGACCAACTATTCGAACCAATTATTCTACCGATTCTCCACAGTAAGGACAGATTTTTGTTTTATAGGGCAGCGGTCGATGACAATTCCAGCACAGGTTTGAGGTACGCTGTTCTCTAGCCTTAATCCGAGCAAAAATATCTTCAAGTTCTGGTGGCTTTTCTGTCTGTCCCTTAATCCTGGAAAGTTCGCTGATGATTTCATGAGCTGTTTGAATGCGGTCTTCCACTCGGGGAGCCAGACATTTCATTATCAGGGCATCAATTTCTCTGGGAATGCGCATGTTTTTAAGTCGTGGAGGCGATACTTTCCCCTGCTGAGCTTTCTCCAGAATTTTAAACGGGTCAGGGTCAAATATGGGTGGTCGGCCAACCAGCATTTCGTAAAAAATACATCCTATGGAATATATGTCTGAAGGATATGACGCCTTCCCCAGAAATTGTTCTGGAGCCATGTAAGGTGGAGAGCCAATTCTGGTGGGAGCATAAGGTGAAGAATTGAGCCAGGCTGATGTTCCAAAATCAGTAATTTTGACCGTGCCCTCTTCTGAAATCAAAATGTTAGAAGGCCTCAGGTCGCGATGGATAATCTTGTTTTTGTGAGCATGGTCAACGCCATAGGCAATTTGCTTGATAATGTCAACCGCCTTTTCCCAGTCCAGAATTTTTTCTTTCTCCAGCAACTTTTCTAGTGATTTACCCTTAACATACTCCATAACCATGAAAAAGATATCTTTTTCTTTTTCGGCCGCTAGAACTCTGACAATGTTT
>JACIYK010000118.1 GCA_014359965.1 Candidatus Aminicenantota bacterium | reverse complement strand
GTAATTGGCAATGGCTGAAACAGGCAGGTTTTGCCAGCTCCTCAGGTCTAAGGGCGGCTTTATTTTGTGTAACTCCTGTCCATCCTGGACTAGAAGAGCTTCGTAAAAATTAAGGTGCCCGGCCAGTCGGGCTATTCCCTGGCTAATTATCGTTCCAAGCAGAAGTCCTGGCACTAGCTCGAATTGGTGAGTCATCTCAAATACGATAAGCAAGGAGGTAAGAGGAGCTCGGACAACCGCGCCAAGACAGGCAGTCATCCCGATGGCCGCAAGAACGATATGATCTGAAGGCTGAAGAGCAATCCAGCTGGAAAAAAGCCCAGCTACGAAAAACCCAGTCATTCCGCCGAAAAAAAGAGTCGGAGCGAAAATGCCACCGCAGCCGCCCGAGGCATAGCTGACAATGGTTGCCACCAGCTTACCCAGCACCAGCAGGCCAGCCACTTTCCAGAAAAATCATTTTTCAAGGCGGCGGATAAATCCTGATACCCGAGTCCAAATACTCCCAGCTTTCCAGAAACCAAAAAAATGCTGATGCCAATTATCCAGGTGGTTAACCCACCGATCATTGGCCTGGCCCATAAGGGAACAAATTTTTGCTGTCGGAATTTATCTCTCAACCAGAGGGTTCCTCTTTGAAAAGCTACTCCAACCAGCGAAGCCATGGCAGCCACTATGGGCACCAGAAGGTAATGATTCCAGCTGACATTTTCTACGGATGGCATCTGGAAGGCAGGCTGTCGCCCGATAACGGCGTGAACCGTAAAAGCCCCAAAGACCGCAGCCAGAATAACCGAGCCTAAATGCCGATTGTTAAGGTCACCCAGAATTTCTTCAATCACAAAGGTAACAGAAGCTAACGGGGAGTTAAAGGCTGCGGCCAGGCCGGCTGAAGCTCCAACTACGTTCGGTCCGCGACGCCGGCGGCGAGGAAATCCAAAAAGCCCTGATAGATTAGTAGCTATGGCCGAACCGAGAAAGACTGAAGGGCCTTCACGGCCAAGGCTGGTTCCTCCACCGATGGATATCGCGCCAGCCAGAAATTTGATTATTCCAGCCTTAAGGTCTATTTGCCCCATATCCCTCCAGTATGCAGCTTTGACTTGAGGAATGCCGCTGCCAGCTGCTTCAGGGCTGAAAAAGTTCAAAAGAAGTCCGGCAATTAAGGAGGTTAACAAAACCACGGCCAGACTGGCTAAAATAAAATAACTACGGGAATGGGTGACAAAGCTCAGAAAAGTCCTGGAGTAGATAAAATTTACTAGCAGCATAAAAGAGACTGCGCTCAAACCCGAGGCCAGGCTGAGAATGATGGTAATGATACTTAGCCTGATGTTAGCTGGAATTTTTTCCATCATATTCTGAGCGCTTAATTTATCAGCTTACTTAATAATAGATTTAATTTTATCAGAAAATTAAGCGATTTCTACCAACAAAAAATATAAGAGCTAAGAATAAGAATCTTTGTGGAGAGATTGATGGGAAGAAAGCCTTATTTAAACTGGTCAACTAAGCTAGAGTTAATAAGAAGGGCAACATTAATAATAAATTCATTGTAAGGGCAAAAGATTAATCTATCCGGGAATGGGCATTTGAGATGCTAAATTAAAAAAATGTAGTAATCTAAATAGCGTAGGTGCATATATGGGCCAATATTTTTTTAACTTTTTTGCGCTATAGATCGGGAAATTAGCTCCTGTGACTTGCTTTATTTCATCTAAAAGAGGCAGTTCTTTATCTGTAACAATACCAATAATTTTCACGTTTTCCGGGGGATTATTAAGAATATCTATGACTCTTAAACAGGGAGGGCAGTTCTTTAGTGAGAAAAACAGAATTAGATTTAATTCTATTTTAGCTGAAGATACTTGTTCTAATTGTTTTATGGGAAAATTTACTGTTATGGGAGTAACCTTTTCCCGGTAAAGCAGACTGCTCAAAAAAAGAATAATAGTCCCGGCCAGGATGAACAGAAGTTTCTTCATTGCTGGACATAATATTTGTATATCTTATATTGGTAGGCTGCGTCGCCGCTAATGATTGAACATAAATAGAGGTAGCCTTTGTCCTTTTGATAAAAAAGAGGTATAACTCTATCCTCAGAAAAAAATGGGGCTAGAGATTGTTGGTATAAGGCTTTGCCGTAATGATCATAAATCTGAACATAAGGAAACCAGTAAGCATTGTCCCCAATCTTTTTTTCTCTATTCACATAGATAACAGCGAAGAAATTTTTATCAGCAAAAATACCGCTGACAAAAGAGCGCTTGGTAATAATATCCTGAAGCAAACCCTTCGAGTAATTCGGATCCATTAACATATTCTTTGTTTTCTTATCTAGGCTCAGGTTTCTGAAATTATGAGGGGCTTCTCCTATGATTTCTAACCTTTTTGTTTTCAGATTGATCTTGTCTACTTTTACCCTTATGTCTGTTATATAAAATAATGTATCTTCATAGATATCCATAAAACATAAAGGGAGAAAAATATCAACCTCTTCTCTGATTTTTTTATATTCGCTCATTGACTGGGCTCCGTAATTATGTTCAATAGGTAAGATATATTCTGTTTTCTGTCCGTTGAAATCTCTCATAAAAAGTATGTATTTTTGTCCTTCTGGCGACACAAGAACCCCGTGCATCAGGATATTTTTCTGGTAGATTTTTATATTTCCCTCCTGCTGCCAGGCCAAAATATCTCCTATTTTTTTAAACTCGGATTTTCTTACGTTTTCAAATACATAAATCCTGTGTTTCCCTGCATCTGCTACTGCCAGATATGGGGCTTGATAATCTAAGAATCCCAATCCACCAAATTCATCAGGACCAGGACCCATCCTGCCCCAGGCCTTTATTAATTTGCCTTCTTCATTAAACATCTTCAGCTGGTTATCTTTGTCTTTAATATCAGTAAAAAGTAAATTCCCACCTTGAAGCACAACAAACGATATGGAATGAAAAAGAGCATTATTTTCAATAGGAATCTCCTTAACTAATCTTATTTCCCAGGACAAGCAAAAATTGGAAAGAATTAAAAGAAAGCTGAAAAGGATAAATTTTTTCATTTGGTTCTCCTATGGGGAAGTAGGTCATCTATAAAGCTTAATTGGAAAAAACTATAACACAGTTGCGGGGTTCAAGACAACAATACCAGTTATTGCCCCCCAACTTCCTATGAGTCTTCCTGCCAGTGCCCACCAGGCTTCAGTTAATGTCCCGTCTCCCGCTGTTATCGTCCCCCATATTGGGTCCCTGGCATAAGCTTTTACACTGAAATTTAACATACTCATCATAATTCCCACTAAAATGAGAAATATGATAAAAAGTGAATAGATTTTTTTCAAAATCTTTTTTGTCATTATATGCCCCCTTTCTTCTTTGCTTTTATGACCTCCTTCCCTTATGAAGGGTAAAAAAAAAAATAGCTTGTCAAGTTTAGTATTCTTTCAGTTTAGGGCGTTTGATTCGTCCATTCGGGCATATTATTCAATTTGTTTTGCTCGGCCTTAAGCCTCACCAGGTTGATTTTTAAGTGACCATATTATATTATCTAACCAGATGAAAAGAAAAGATTTAAGGAAAAAGCTTTTACCTGTGTTTCAGAAACATCCAGAAGTAAAACTCGTCTATCTTTTTGGGTCTCAAGTGAAAGCAAAAAGCGGTCCTTTGAGTGATTATGATTTTGCTCTTTACCTTGGGGAAAAAGACAAAAGGAAAATATTTGAGATTAAGTTGCAATTATTAAGTGAAATTGGCCAGATTCTTCAAAGCGATAAAATTGACCTGGTGATATTAAATACTGTTGAGGCGCCGGAACTAAAATACAACATTATCAAGGAGGGGAAATTAATCTTTGAAAGGGAGCCTTATAAAATTTTGGTTGAACCAAGAATTTTAAATGAATATTTTGATTTTCATATTTTATTAGTGAGAAATAAATTAACAAAGGCCAGGATATGACTAACATCTCGGTAATTGAAAATAGAATTAGCACTGTTAAAAAATATCTAAAAATTCTGGAAAGATACAAAAAAATTTCACGAAAAAAAATTGAGGAAGATATTGATCTGCGTGGAGCGGTGGAGCGCTATCTTTATTTGGCTGTCCAGGCTACTATTGACCTGGCAGGAGCTGTGTTATCGTTTAAGAATTTCCGTAAACCAGCTACCATGAGTGAAAATTTCCTTATCTTATCTTAGAAGAAGAGAAAATTATTGATAAAAAGCTTTGCCAGCAACTGGTTAAAATGGTTGGGTTTAGAAATATTATTTCCCATGACTATGGAGAAATTGATTATGATATTGTTTATGATATCTTGCATCAACGGTTAAAAGATATAGGGGAATTTATAGAGATAATTAATAAGAAAATAAGACGGGAGCGAAAGAGCAAATCTTCAGACAGATTATCTTCTAAATGACCGTGCCCCGCTTGCCCGTCAGAGGAGAGATTTACCATTTAGGAAAGCGGGTGTTTGCGCCGCAATTTGGTCATCTGCAAACTTTTCCTTTTAAGACGCAAAGTCTAAGTCAAATAAGCATTTACATAGAATGGAATTTTTAGCTACCTTACTCAGGCGGCTTTTATTTAGAGTTTAATGATTAAGCTTCATCATTAAGCAATCATTAAGATCAAGTTGCCTCAGGCCGAATTACTTCAGGCCATCAGGCTGCAGATGGCGGCCACGTTGACCATATCATCAGCTGAGCAACCGCGGCTTAAATCGCAGTAAGGCTTCTGCAGGCCCTGGACGATAGGTCCGATGGCTTCAGCTCCAGCCAGCCTTTCGGTCAACTTGTAGCCGATGTTTCCGGCATCAAGGTCCGGGAAAATGAGCACGTTGGCTTTGCCGGCCACTGGCGAGCCCTTGCACTTTCTTTCACCCACGGCCGGAACGAGAGCGGCATCAGCCTGCATTTCGCCATCAATCAACAAGTCAGGGGCTTTTTCTTTAGCAATTTTAGTGGCGCTGATGACTTTATCCACATGGGGGTGGGTGGCTGAACCCTTGGTAGAGAACGACAGCATGGCCACCCGCGGCTCCAGACCGGTAACGGCCTGAAAGTTTTTAGCTGAGGTAATGGCAATATCAGCCAGCTGAGCATCAGTCGGGTCTGGAACGACGGCGCAGTCGGCGTAGCAGAGGAGCTTATCAGGGAAGACCATGATGAAGTAGCTGGAGACGGTCTGGATGCCGGGAGCTGTGCCCACGGTGTAGAGAGCAGCCCGGATAACATCGCCGGTGGAGGAGATGTTCCCGCCAACCACAGCCCCAACTTTATCCTTGGCCAGCATACAGCCAGCAAAGTAGAGCGGGTTTTTAACTAGCTCGGTAGCTTGCTCCAAGGTCAATCCTTTGGCTTTCCGTCTTTCATAAACATGGTTGGCAAATTCTTCTTTCCAGTCTGAGGTCAAGGGGTCGACGATTTCAACGTCGTCTATTTTAACGTTGTTTTCAGCGGCGATTTTCTTGATGTTTTCTGGATTGCCCACCAGGATGGGCACACCAATTTTTTCTTCAATGATAGTTCTGGAAGCCTTCAGGGTGCGGATGTCTTCAGCATCCGGGAAGGCGATTTTTAAGTTTTTTTTGGCTGCTTTTTCTCTAATTTCTTTTACAAAATTGCTTCCGCTCATTTTAGCCTCCTTAATTAATCACCACATCCGTGGTGCATCTTTGACCACTCTGACCGTGTCTCTGGCCAGAAGCAGTTCTTCGTTGGTAGGAATGACATAAACCGCAACTTTACTTGTTTCTTTGGATATTTTCATACATTTTCCGCGCACGGCCTGTTTGTTGAGCTTCTCATCCAGCTCAATGCCGAGGTTCTCCAGACCCTCGCAGATCATCTTACGAATAAGGACGCTGTTTTCGCCGATGCCGGCAGTAAAGATAATGGCGTCAGTGCCGTTCATCTCAGCCATGTAGGCGCCGATGTATTTTTTGACCCTCAAGGCAAACATCTTCAGGGCTAACTGAGCCCGGTGCTGGCCTTCAGCCGCGGCTTTTTCAATATCTCTCATATCGTTGCTAAGCCCGGAAATTCCCAGCATACCGCTCTTTTTGTTGAGGATATTAAATATGTCAGCGACGCTGCCGATGCCCTTGTTGAACATGTATTCTACGATAGCCGCATCAATGTCCCCGGAACGCGTCCCCATAATCAAACCTTCCAGTGGGGTCATACCCATAGTGGTGTTGATGGATTGGCCGTTCTTAATGGCGCAGGCGGAACATCCGTTGCCGAGATGCAGAGTAATTACGTTTACTTCTTCCCTGGGTTTGCCTACCAGTTTGCGGTAGCGGTAAGCAACATAGCGGTGGGAAGTGCCGTGGAATCCGTAACGGCGAATGCGGTATTTTTCGTAGTACTCCATGGGGATGGCATAAAGATAAGCTTCTTCCGGCATGGTGGAATGAAAAGCTGTGTCAAAAACTGCCACCTGCGGAATCTTATCACCAAAGATTTCGTAGCAAGCATAAATACCTTTCAGGTTGGCCGGGTTGTGCAGGGGAGCCAGGTCAGCACATTCTTCAATCTGAGCTAGAACTTCTTTGTCAATCTTGACAGATTTGGTGAACTTTTCACCCCCGTGGACCACGCGGTGTCCGATGGCGTGGATGTCATCCCAGCTATGAATGCCTTCAATTTTCGTCCCCGGGTCTTCCATCCATTTCTTGATTCTGAGGATGGCTTCCCGGTGGTCGTGGATGGGCTCTACGGACTTGACCGGCTCTTGCCCCTCAGCCTCAAGATTGACGATAGCGTCGTCTTTTCCCACTCGCTCAATCAGACCCTTGGCCACCCGACGGTCGCTGTCGGTTTCAAACATATCCAGGTCGGTGTTGATAATCTGAAATTTGACAGAAGAACTTCCGCAGTTAAGGACAAAAACGTTCATTTTTATTCCACTCCTTTTAAGGTATTAAAGAAAATTAATATACCAGAATAAATGCTATAATTTCAACAAGTTCAGAAACTTTTGTTGAAAAAGATTGCGGTTTTTAGACCATTTTTAACTCTTATTAGCTCGGTAGCAAAGTTTGAAGGAAAAAGGCCAATCTTATTATCGAATCTAAAGTTGGTAAATAGTCTGATGGACTGTTTCCGCTTAGAGCTGCTAGTAGCCAAACGTTTTCTGCCTGAGCAAAGTTTCTCTTCTGTTCCTATTAATTATTTAAGCTAAAAGTTCAAATTTTACGGATATTTTTTTTATTCCTTCGCTTTTTCTTCCTTTGGTTTGTAGTAGATAGAAACGTCTCTTTTACCGCGCTCTAAATAGCTTACTCCTTTCTTCATCCACTCTGGCTGCGGAGCTCCTTTAAGGTAGTGGTCAAAAAATTCATCCAGGTGGATGGTCCAGTACTTCTGGTTTTCCCGCTGCCGCAAACCGTGCTTTTCACCGTTAAAGACAAACATCCAGGCTGGTTTTCCCAGACGCCGCATGGCTGTAAAGAATTCAATGCCTTGATACCACGGCACGGCATCGTCTTCATCGTTGTGAATGGTCAGGTAGGGCGTCTGCACTCTTTCCACCCAGAAGATGGGTGAATTTTCTATGAATTGCAGGGCTCTTTCCCAAGGCGGGCTGCCGATGCGGCTTTGAGTCTTTTCATATTGAAAAGCTCGAGACATACCGGAGCCCCAGCGGATTCCTCCGTAGGCGCTGATCATATTGGTGACAGCTGCTCCGGCTTCGCAGGCGGCAAAGATGTTGGTTCGAGTGATCAAATAAGTAATCTGATAACCACCCCAGCTGTGGCCCTGAATGCCTATTCTTTTTGGGTCAACGAAGCCCAAACTGATGACTTTTTCCACGGCTGGCACGACGCACTTCAGGGCGCTAAGGCCAGGATAGCCTATTTCATAGATTATATCGGGCATCAGAATGACATAGCCATTAGAAACATAGCGGGTAAAATTGATATTAGTACCGGGTCCGGGAGAATAATAGCGGTGAAGCTGGTTGCTGAGCTTTTCGTAGATGTAAACCATCAGGGGGTATTTCTGGTTTGGA
>JACIYK010000117.1 GCA_014359965.1 Candidatus Aminicenantota bacterium | reverse complement strand
GCATAAGTTTTCCCGACAAAAAAGTTTTTGACTGCTGACTGATATTTGATATATCATCAGGGCTGATGATAGGAATAAAGCGATATAGTTTCTTATTTTCTAGCGCTGATAATTTTATTATTAGCCTTAATAAAAAAAAGCTCAACGGAGGATAATATGTCGTTCTACCTCTATGTAATTCTGGCTTACCTGATAGTTCTCACTGTCATTAATTTTATCAGAGCTCGAAAGGTCAAGAGCCAGGAAGAGTTTATGGTCGCCGGACGAAAGCTCAAATGGTCAGTGATGGTTTTTACTCTGATTTGTACCTGGATTGGCTCAGGGACCTTTATCTCCGGTGCTGAGTTCGCTTCCAAGGCAGGTTTTTCTGCCCTGTGGTTATCAGCAGGGGCCTGGGTAGGAATTGTCATAATTTATTTCCTGGCTGGAAAAATCCAGACCTTTGGCCAGTATACTATCGGAGACATTCTGGAAGTCCGCTATGGGCCCCTGGCCCGGCTATTTGGTGCTCTTGCTTTAGTCATTTCTTTTACCGCCATAGTTTCTTACCAGTTTGTGGCCGGTGGTTTTATTCTCAACGTGGCTACGGATGGAGCTATCTCCGATAAATTTGGCATTTACCTGGCAGCAACTTTTGTCATTCTTTTTACTGCTCTTGGGGGTATGGTAGCTGTAGCATACACTGACCTACCCAACGGCATAATCATCCTTTTAGCCTGTCTGCTTTCAGTTCCCTTTGTTTATGCTGCTGCCGGTGGTCTGAAAGGTGCTCAGGCTGCGCTTCCGCCTGGCTACTTTGCTGTGGTCAACGAACAATTCGGGGTACATCCAACGCTAAAAGCCCTGGGCTATTTCTTCTCCACCATGTTTCTGCTTTTGGGGGTGCAGAGTATGTACCAGAAGTTTTACAGCGCACGCAGCCCCAAAGATGCCAAAAAGGCAGTGGTCTTCTGGACCATCGGCACCATCTTTGTGGAAACCATGGTGGTGGTCATTGCTGTTTTTTCTTACAGCAAGTTTAAGGACCAGATAAACCTGAGCATACCCAAAGAAGGCGGAAAAGTAGTGCTTCTGGCAGCCAAAAACCTTGTTCCCACCCCCATCGGCATTTTACTCTTGGGAGCAGCCTGTGCCGTGGTTCTTTCCACAGGCATGAATTATCTGCTCTCGCCTTCCAGCAACCTCATCAGAGACGTTTACCAGAGGTTCATCAACCCGAAAGCTGACGACCGCAAGCTGGTAGCTCTGCAGAAAGTCTTTATCGTCATCATCGGTGTCTTGGCTTTCTTTCTGGCTCTCAGGCTAAAGTCAGTCCTGGAGATGAGCTATTTCGCTTATACTATATACGGTGTGGCCATCACCCCGGCCCTGATCGCCGCCCTAGCCTGGAAAAGAGCTACCAGAGCAGGTGGCCTGGCTTCCATCATTTCTGGCACCGTGGTCTGCATCATCATGAAAATCCTGGCTGAGGTTCTGCCGCCAGAAAAGGTACCCGAAGGCGACCCCTGGGGCATACCGCTCATCTTCCCGGCTCTTTTTGTTTCTCTGGCCAGCCTGATCATCGTCAGCTTGCTGACCAAACCGCCGAAAGAAGAAGAACTGCAAACCTTTTTCCCGAAAAAATCATAAATCAAACTGAATGAAAACCGGAATCATCTTTGACCTCAGGTTTGCTCATCATGAGATGGGTACGGGGCATATAGAATCCCCGGCCAGAATAAGAGCCCTGGAAAAAATTGTCTGGGATTCACTGGACGAGAAAGCCATTCTCGTGTCGCCACGGCCAGCTACAGAACAGGAAATTTCCCTGGTACATCTTCCCTCCTACATAGATTATTTAAAGCAAACTCCAGCCCACGGCTATACAGCTTTTGACCCTGATACCATAGCTGGACCGCAGACCTTTGCCACGGCCTGCCTGGCCGCCGGAGCCGGCTTGACTGCCGCGGAGAAAATTTTAGCTGGAGAAATAGAAAATGCCTTTGCTCTGGTGAGGCCACCTGGACATCACGCGGAAAGTGCCCGGCCCATGGGGTTTTGCTTTTTCAACAACCTGGCCATAACGGCAGAATTCCTCCGTCAGAAAATTGGCCTACGGAAAATTATGATCGTAGACTGGGACCTACACCACGGCAACGGTACCCAGAAGGCCTTTTATTACACCCCCGAAGTTTTCTTCATTTCCCTTCACCAGACCCCCCTTTTCCCGGGAACCGGAGCCATTGGCGAAGTCGGAGAAAAGAATGGGGCGGGTTTTAACCTGAACCTCCCCCTAAAGCCAGGGAAAAAAGATGAAGATTATCTTTATATTTTTCAGAAGATAATTCAACCGCTGGCAGATTTATACCAGCCCGAATTCATCCTGGTGTCGGCTGGCTTTGATGTGCTCTCAGGAGACCCTTTGGGCAAAATGGAGCTAACAGTTGAAGGCTGTGGAGACCTTACGCAGATCATCTTAGAACTGGCTAAAAAATGGGCTGAAAACCGCCTTATCCTTTTTCTGGAAGGCGGCTATGACCTTAACTTACTGCAAGAAGGAGTGGCAGAAGTCTTAAAAAGACTAAAAGGACAGCTGAAACCTAAAATCCCTCAGGCCAGCTGCTCTGAGGAACTCTGCAGAGAATTAGCTCCCCTGATCCCCCTTCTCCAGAAATATTGGGGTTTTATCCTGGAAAGATGACAGCCGTCATCCAGAATAGACAGTAAGAGTGTAGCTGGAAGCCATTTTCCCCTTACCCAAAATAAACAAAATTGGCACAAAATATGCAGTTTCGACGATGGAATAAGGAGTGAGCCATGAGAAAAAGATTGTTTCAGGTTCTAAGCCTGGTTATTAGCCTGGTTTTATTTTCTTTTGTTCTTAAAGCCCAGGAAAGTGAACCGGACGAACGACTCTACAATAATTATTCCGTGGCCCGTCTGAGTTTTCTGGAAGGCAAAGCTTTTGTTCAGAGAGCCTCAGATGTGGGCTTTGAAGAAGCGGTCATCAACGACCCGATAACTGAAGGAGACCGCATAAGCACTATCGATGGTCGTCTGGAAATTCAGTTCGGCCGCCGCAACTACTTAAGGCTTGATTCCGAGACAAAAATCGATGTTCTGAACCTGCCAACGAAAAATAGTGAATTGACCAGGTTTCGTCTTTGGTCAGGCCATGCCTACCTGACAGTTAACAATCTAGATAGAGAAAAAAGTATAGAAGTCCATACTCCTGACTCTTCTTTTTACATACTGGAAAAAGGAATTTATCGTTTTGATGTGGACGAAAACAGAGGAACAGAAATTCTGGTTTTCAGGGGACTGGCCGAAGCTTCTGGCGAACAGGATTCCTACCTGGTCAAGGGAGAACAGCGGTTAGAAATAGCTGAAGGTCGGTTTGCTGGCCGGCCGGTTTCCTTTAGAGCTGTGGCCGAGGATAGTTTTGATCGCTGGAACGAATCACGCAACCGAGAAACCAGTAAATTTTATGCCAGAAGATACCTGCCTTCTGAACTCGAGGAATTTGAGGCCGAACTCTCTGCCTATGGAGATTGGGTTTATGTGCCACCTTATGGATTCGTCTGGGTACCCAGAAACGTTGATGATGACTGGAGACCCTATTACTACGGTCGCTGGACCTGGATTCCCCTCACTGGCTGGACCTGGGTTCCTTACGAACCATGGGGCTGGGTGGCCTTCCACTACGGTAGATGGCACTGGGCTGTAGGCATTGGCTGGTACTGGATTCCCACTTCCATCTGGGGTCCCGCCTGGGTGAGTTGGTGGTGGGATGTGGATTATTTTGCGTGGGCTCCACTCAGCTGGTATGGCCACCCGGTGGTCATCATAAACAATGTTTTTTATGACAGATATACTGGCATTTACCCAGTTCACTCCCGAGCTCTGGTTGTGGTCAGAAAGGACCAGCTCAGAGCTCCTGACATCAGAAGAGTGGCCCTCAAACCAGATGTCCTTAAATCAGTCAGGCTGGAAAATAAGATTACTCTATCATCCACCAGATTGCCCTTTCGCCCTGAAGGAAACAGGATTACTGTAGAAAAACTAGACGCTAAAAAGGTTATCCTCAGACAGGATAGTCAGGCTACTGGTCTGCGTGACTTCAAGCCTAAGTCCAAAATAAACCGGGGTGCAATTTCCAGAAAAACTAATATAAAAGCTGATAACGGTAAAAATCCACAGTCAATAAACCCTGGTAATAGTTCCGGGCAACCCAAAGCCGTAAGACCACCAGCTCGCGATAACAGTTGTTCCAAGGTTAATGTCCCTAAATCAGCACCATCTGGTAAAGTTACTCCCAAGAAAATCAGAAAAAAAGAAGATGCTCCTTTTACCAGCCAGCCTTCCTATCGTTCTGAAAACAAACGGAGCACTGTTCCCATGTATCCCTCTTCCCCCAGGATTTCCGTGGATACTTACAGAAAAAACTATTACCCACGCCGAAAATCTACTGAAAGTCTGAAGCGTTCTTATCCCACCTATACCCTACAGAGGAGCGAAACTTTTTCTCCTGGCAGAATCAAAAGCTCAAGAAGTTCAACCTCAATCCGGCCCTACTCCAGTCCTTCTGGCAGCATTTCCGTTCCTAAAATCGTTAAGTCAAGCTCAAGCTCTCGTTCGGGCTTTAAACTTTCGGGGTCTCGCTCAAGCTCAGGTTCTTCGTCCATAAGTTCTGGTTCCATTCGCCGAAAAAAATAAAAGCTCAGTGTATTTCTTCTCGAGCTTACTTTTCTGAGTAATAATCCAGGACTCTTAAATGATCTTGGAGAGTGCAATAGCGTGTAGGTTCTGTTCCGGGGAGAAAAACTTCCCGGAAGGGGTATTTGCAGACTGATGAGGCCAGAAGCCCGGTCTTCCGGTCTATAGTGACAAAAATCAGGTTGGGCGGTACTTCAAAATCTTCTATGAGGGAAGCGGCCATTTCCGGCCCTTGACCGGTTTCCTGCTCAATATTCTCGCTCATCTGTTCAGGAGGCAGTTGAGAGGCTAGGTCTTCCACAAATTTCTTCTTCTTATCTTCTATAACCCGTCTGAAGAAATCAATCCAGATAGGCAAAGCCACCACTGCACCAGATTGTCGATCACCTATAGTCACTTTGCTGTCATAACCGACCCAGACACCAGCACAAAGAGAGGGTGAAAAGCCGATAAACCAGGCATCAGTAAAATCGTTAGTGGTACCAGTTTTCCCGGCTAACGGCCAATTCAGGACTGCAGCCGCCTTAGCTGTTCCCCTCTGAACTACTCCCTGAAGCAGGTATGTCATCATGTAAGCTGTTTGGGGAGAAATAACTTCTTCTGTTGAAGGCAGGTTTTCTTCCAGAATATTTCCATTCTTGTCTTCTATCCTGGTTACCAGGTAGGGCCTGGCTCTCACCCCCTTGTTAGGAAAAACGCTGTAAGCAGAAACCAGTTCTTGAAGGGTAACTTCAAAGGCTCCCAGAGAGAGTGAAAGGTAAGGATAAATAGTAGAAGTTATTCCGAACTTCCGGCAGTACTCTACACCAGTTTGCGGAGAAATGTAGTCCAGCAGTTTGGCTGTGACTACATTTCTTGATTCTTCCAGACCGGTTCTCAGCGTAACTGCCCCGTGATATTCGCCATCATAATTTCTAGGAGACCAGGTCTGGCCGGTCCACTTGTCAATAAATTCAGTTGGTTCATCTACGATGACGCTGGCCGGAGTAAAGCCTTTTTCTAAAGCTGCAGTATAAATAATGGGCTTAATGGCCGAACCAGTCTGCCGGAGGGCCTGAGTGGCCCGGTTAAACTGGCTCCTCTTAAATGAATATCCACCGATCATGGCTTTTACCTGACCGGTGGCAGGGTCTATAACTATAAAAGCACCTTCCAGCAGTGGCTCCTGGTCTAGCGTGACTCTGGCTCTTTTAGTGGCTTCATCAACTGAATCAATTGTGACCAGGATGACATCTCCCTTATTTAGCAACGAATCCAGATACCTAGCCCTGGTCCATTCTATGTTTTTGTTGGTTAAAACCCCTTCATAATCTTTAATCTTTACTCTGGCTTCTGTTCTTGCCACTTCCAGCACTACAGCTTCCTCTGCCTCTCCTGGCTTTAAATCCGCAGAATCCCAGCTATCTAACCAGACGGAATTCAGATCCACATCCTTTTCTTTTAAGAGGTTTCGCTTGTCTCTTCTCCACCCATATTTCTTATCTTGAGCTCTAAGCCCGCGGGAGAGAGCTTCTTCTGCATACCGCTGGTAATCCATGTTGATTGTGGTATAAATCTTTAATCCACCACGGTAAAGAGCCTCATCTCCATATTTTTTCTCCACATATTTTCTGACCTCTTCAAAGAAATACGCGCCCAGCTCAGTAGATTTTCTTTTCAGCGGCAGAACATTTAGAGGCTGCTTCTTGGCTTCTTCTGCTTGCTCTTTGGTAATAAAACCTTCTTCCACCATACGATTCAGCACGTGATTCCTTCTATTCAGAGTCAGACTTGGGTTATGGTAAGGAGAATAAAGACTGGGTCCACGGAATATGCCGGCTATCATGGCCGCTTCGGTCAGGTTTAGCTGGTCCACACTTTTTCCGAAATAAAGCCTGGCCGCTGCTTCCACACCCCAGGCACCATGTCCTAAATAGAACTGGTTGCAGTAGAGCTCAAATATTTTTTCCTTACTGTACCTTTTTTCAATCTCCACCGCCAGAAACATTTCTTTAAGTTTTCTTCTTATGGTCTGTTGAGAGTAGAGGAAAAGGCTTCTGGCCAGCTGCTGAGTAATAGTGCTTCCACCGTGGAGCCGCCTTTTACCCAGAACCACGCGGAAAATATCTTCTTTCATGGCCCGCATTATTCCCCGGTAATCAACTCCGCGGTGAGCAAAAAACCTTGGGTCTTCAGTGGCAATGATTGCCTGTTTTAAGACCAGAGGAATTTTCTCGTAAGGGACCTCGATTCTCCTTTCCGCGGCAAATTCCTTTACCAGCTGACCATCGTCAGAGAAGACTGCGGAAATTATCTTCGGCTTAAATTGCTCCAGATCAGTTACAGAAGGGATGTTTTCTCTGATCACCAGCAAGGCACCGTAAATTATCCCCAGAACCAGAGCGGCACTAAGCAACAGAAAAAGCAGGAAATATTTAATAAATTTTTTTCTGGATAATCTGGGGATTTTGAGTTTAAAAATGACCTTTTTCGCCATCTTTCCTTCCGTCACTCAAGCTAACAATATAGCAGATTACCTGGCTTAACAAAAGCTATACTCTTATTTGCTCAGGAAAGTTTCCTTCCAGGTACTGCCATATTTCCCGGGCAATATCCGGAATGGCCCGGCGACCATCAATTATCTGGCATTCGGGGTCGGGCAAACTCAGGAATATTTTTCGGACTTTCTTGAGATAATCTTCCTCTTCAAAAAGCCGGTAGATGACAGCCCGGTCTTTAATCCTTTTAAGGCCCAGGGAAACCGGCACATCAATTATAAAGACCACATCAGGCTTAATCAGGAAACTTTCGTGCTTTTTTCTTATTTCCTCCAGCGGTATGCCCCTGGCTCCCTGATAGGCCAGGGTAGAATAAAAATACCGGTCTAAAATAACAATCTTGTTATTCAGCAAGGCTGGCTTTATGTTTTTCCTTATATCCTCTTTTCGGTCTTTTATAAAAAGCTCCAGTTCCTCTCCCGGAGAAAGAGAGCCTGCTTCCCGGGCACATTCTCTGATTTTTTTACCCCACTTCCCTTCCGTAGGTTCCCTCAGCTTCACCACTGGCTTACCAAGCTGAATTAATTTTTCGTAAAGAATTTCAGCCTGAGTGGATTTTCCAGAGCCATCCAGACCTTCAAAAACTATAAATAGACCAGTTTTTTCCTGCATATCTTTAACTTTCCTTACCAGCCTGTTATCTGATTTTACCGGCAGGCCAAGGTTTCTGCAACTTTTTTCTTTAGTTGCAGTTCTTTTACAAATCTGAAAAATCACGTTAATTGACTTTATTGAATTTTATGATTTTATGTGATAATTTTAAAACAGTAATTACAGGAGGCAAACCATGAAGAAGTAT
>JACIYK010000116.1 GCA_014359965.1 Candidatus Aminicenantota bacterium | reverse complement strand
TCTCCGCGGGCAAGCTGGCTTTTAGCTCGAGAAAAGATTTTTGTTTTTCTGGAGGCAGGACCCATTCCATCATTTCTTCGTAAGAAGCTGGCGGCAGGTAAACCCGGCCCAGAGCCGGTCTGGTCTTGAGGTAATCGGAGAAAGTGACCATTTCTATTCCTTTTTCTTCCAAAAAAAGCAGAAATTTCTCCAGCCATTTTTCTCCATAAACCCAGTCATAGGTCCCAGGCCAGAGGCCAAATTTCTCTCCATCGTCACCGATAATGGCTGTATCATGTCCAGAAGCCAGAATTTTGTTGAGGTAACCTTCCAGTTCTACGAGCGAACGAAAAGGAATGTAATAGCGAAGAGTCTTGTCAATAGGAAAAATACTAAAGGTCAGTCCTTCGTCTTCGGTTATGTAATATCCGTAAATGTTTTTTACCCCCGCCTGACGAAAATGTTCTTCATCAAGCAGGGAGTATTTATAACCAGCCCTGGCCAGAAAAGAAGCCAAGTGCGGCTCCCAGACTCTTTCCGCCAGCCATAAGCCGGATGGTCGGCAATTAAAATGCCTGATCAGAAAATCTTCCATGAGCTGAAGCTGGGCTAGCCGGTCTGGCTGTGGGATTTGAACTAGAATAGGCTCATAAAATCCACCTCCCAGCAGCTCCACCTGACCCGTTTCTTTCATTTTTCCTATGAGCTCCAGTGCTTCTGGATAATTATTTTCCAGGTACTCCCAAAGAAAACCGGAAAAGTGAAGAGCAAAACGAAAACTGGGAAACCGACTGACCGTTTTAAGAAATGGCCAGTAAGCCTGATGGTAAGCTAAGTCAAAAACTGATGAGAAATTACCCAGAGGTTGATGGTTATGAACAGCAAAAAGAAAGGCGATTTTTTTCATCTTCAACCCTCTCTCTCAGCCAGGTTAAGGTAAGCAGAAAAAAGCTGATCAAACTCAGATTCTTGCGTCTCCCCAGCCCACCAAAACCAGTCCGAACCCTCAGCTACCGCTAGGTAACGGGAAAAAGCTTTTTTTTGCCTAACTTCAGCTAATCTTTCCCAGGCTTTTACTTTTTCCGGGTGCCCAACCCATTTAAAAAAACTGTTCATCCAGGTACCGGCTACCAGGTTCAGCCTGTTGTAGGGATGATGAGACCTGAGATATTGAGAAGGGGTAATGGGAATAAAATGCTGACTATTTTTAAGTTTCTCAAAAAGCCTGCTAAGAAAATCCAATCCGTTATTTGGATAAGCCCCCCAGGGATTTTCTCCGTCCAGAATTATGGTTAAAATGGCTTCTTCAGAACTAATGCTGGCTTTGGCCTCTAAGCGGCGAAAGAAATCCGCAACCGCCCTTTCTGCAGGCCAGCGATGGTATTCGAACCCGATCAGGTCAGAGAGTTCCCGGTCGCGAAAGAGAACTTTTAAACCTGAACACTCATAGGGCTGGTAAAGAAGAAGCGGGTCGGGACGATGGTCAAGACTTTGCCAGAGTAAATGTTCGTCGGTAAAAGCGAGGTTGAACCCAGCTTTTTTTATTCTCTGACAGGTAGGTGCACTAATCGCTCCTTCCGAGGGCCAGACCCCATCTGGACAAAAGCCAAATAGGCGCTCAAAATACTGACGGGCTTCTCTGAGGTGCCAGTCAGCATCCTCTGGATAGCTGAAGTCAGGTAGTTCTGGAGCTTCCTTTCGGGCTACTCCCAGGTCAATCAATAGCGGCAGAAGTGGATGGTAATAAGGCGTTATAGTGATTTCCAGCAAGTTCTTATTCTTTAAAGCTGAAAAATAGCTAAAAATCTCACGAAAGATTTTTTGCCTCAGGTTAAGCAGCTCTTCTCGCGTTTTTTTCTCCGGTTCTAAAAGCGGTGAAAAAAAACTGTTCAAGACATTTTTTTGAGATGCCGCCAATGATTTTTCTTCCACCAGGCTGGGGAAAAAACGCCGCCACTGATGGAGGTCTTCTTCCTTGAGTTTTTCTGGGGACTTGGTAAGAGACCCAAAAAAAACATCCTCGGCCCTGTTCTCTGCATAATCTTCCATCTGCTCAAGAAGACAGGGAACAAGGTTTATGGCGCAGGAAAACTCGTAATTTTCTATCAGCCTGAGCATTTGCCAGTAATTTTTGGTCGTGTGGTAGTTTACCCAGGGCAGAAGAAATCTGCCTGTTTCTGGATGACGATAAATTGGCTGGTGAAAGTGCCAGATAAAACTTAAATACATTTCAGATTCCTTCCTGCGAAAAATAATAAAGTGTTAAAGCTAAGGCCAGAGCCTGGAGCTGAAGCTCACGCGGATGAACGGCCTCTGGCACGTCCAAGGCCGAATGGTGAAAATCAAAGTAGCGCTGGGTATTGGGTACAATAGTTCCGGCTAAACATCCCTGTTCAACAAGAGGTGCAATGTCCACTCCCCCGCCACCGTTTTTTACCCAGTGAAGACCCAGCTTCTGCAAAACTCTGGTCAGCGGGGAGATTTTATTGAGCAGTTCGGGAGTTTTTCCTACAGCCAGGCCCAAGGGAACCCCGCCACCCTGGTCCTGTTCTATAGCTAGAAGATGCTTTTCACCTGCTCTCTGCGGGGCAGTGGCATAGGCTCGTCCACCTGTTCCACCAAATTCTTCATCCATAAAAAGCACGGCCCTTATAGTTCTGGCAGGTTTTAAACCGCAGTCTTTTATCAAGCGCAGGGCTTCCACGGCGACCGCACACCCAGCTGCATCATCATGAGCCCCAGGACTCAGGTCCCAACTATCCAGGTGTCCACCGACTAGGATTATTTCTTTAGGGGATTTTGTTCCAGTCAACTCTCCAATAACATTATGCGAGACAACGGGCCCGAGCTGCTGGCAGCTGGTTTTCAGGAAAATTCTAATCTCAGGGTCTTCTTTGAGCCACCGGCTTATTTTTTCAGCATCAGCCGTGGCCACAGAAACAGCCGGTATTTTAGGCAATCCGCTTTCATAAGTCATCAAACCAGTGTGCGGGTGCTCATCTATTCTGAAGGTAGCCGAGCGAACCATAACAGCTACTGCTCCGTATTTAGCTGCGGCCGAGGCACCTTTCACCCGAAACTGAGCTGCCTGACCATAAGCCATAAACGGATTGATAAGAGTGCGGTCCATAGGCTGGTTGAAAAATACTATCTTACCCTTAATAACCTTTTCCCCCAGCTTTTCCAGCTCCCGAAAAGAATGGACTTCCACCAGCCCAGCTTCCAGGCCTTCTTCAGTTGTGGCCAGGCTGTTTCCAAGAGCAGCGACATTTATTTTCTGTTGGCCAAATTTGCGGCTTTTGAGCAGGCCGATTTCCTTTTCTCCCCTGACCCAGCGGTTAACTGTTACCGGCTCGGTCCAGACCCGGTCGAAGTTGAGTTCTTTCATTAATTCAACTGCTCTCTTCACCGCTTCCTCCGCCTGAGGGCTCCCGGTCAGGCGACCGCCGATTGAGGTTAGTTGCAGGAGAAATTCATGAGCTTTCTCCTCAGACAGCCCTAGTGATTTTAGCCTGTTAGCCACAAGCATTAATTTTTCTTCAGTCAGACTTGTGTCTGATCTTCCGGTCTCCTTGGCTATGAGCTGCGAGCCAAAAAGCCAGCAACAGTTTGTCAGTAATAAAAAATATAAAATTCGTAACACTAAATTTGATTTAGGGTGCTTGGTCATTTTTTCACCTTTTCTGCTTGGACTGATCTTTATTTTTAAAAAAAAGCCAGAGGTTCTTAGCTTTGTTTTGCTGGTCTTTAATTTTTACCAGGGTATATACTCCGTTGAGTTTTTTACCAAGGATTAATATCTCTTTTATTTTTTCGTTTTCTTCCAGAATGATATAATAACCTCGATCCCATATTTCTACCCGGCCAGCACCGTATTCCCCCTCTGGAATAATTCCCTCAAAATCAGCATAGCTTAAGGGATGATCTTCAACCTGAATGGCCAGCCTTTTTTCCCCAGGGTTGAGAGGTGGTTCTTTTGGTAGGGCAAAACTCTTAAGCACTCCGTTCTTTTCTAACCTAAGGTCGTAATGAAGATGACTCGCCTGATGTTTGTGGATCAAATAGGTAAGTTTTTTATCAGGTAAATTTTTTCTGCTCACGAATAATCCAAAAAATTACCACCTGATTGTTACTCAGCGGTGCAGAAAACATCTTTCACAGTCTACTTCTCCAGGTCGTCTGGTAACCATCATCACCAGGCCCAGCTCATTTGCCCGGGCGATGACTTCCTGGTCTTTGATTGAGCCCAGCGGATAGATAATACCAGTAATTCCATTCTGGGCAGCCAGCTCTACCACATCAGGAAAAGGCATGAAAGCATCAGAAGCCATTACACAACCAAGTGGACCGTACCCCCGCCGAGAGAGCCTGATGGCATCTTCAGCTGCATCAATCCGACTTCTCTGCCCTGAACCAATCCCATGGATTTTATCTTCTGTGCCGATGACAATGGCATTAGACCTAGTAAAGCAAGCTACCGTCCAGGTCAGCAGGGCGGCTCTTAACTGAGAAGGTTCGGGTTTTTTGACGGAAACCACGTCAATAAAATCTGGGCTGACTATTCTGGAATTAAACCTTTTCTGTACCAGCAGTCCGCCCACCACCCTTTTAAATTCCAGGTCTGCATCTTCAGAAGGTTCATCCAGCCAGCCACCCATCCTGACTACTCTGAGAACTTTGCGGGAAGCTAAAATTTCCAGAGCGGCCGGGCTGAAATCAGGGGCATAAACTACTTCAATATTACGGGGACTTTCCACCAGCAATCTGGCCAGTTCTTCTTCCACCCTGAAGTTAAAAACATCCACGCTGCCAAAATTGGAAAGCGGGTCAGTCTGCCAGGCCTTCTTAAAGGCTTCCAACCCACTATCAGCCAAAGCCACGCCACTTGGCATTTCATGCTTAATAATTACTGCAACTGCTTTGCCAGGAAAAATCTCAGTAAGTTTTTTGGCCAGCCGTTGGCCCAAGTCCATATCCCCTACATTAATGTAGCTCAGACCTTTACTTCCTTCCTGCAGCACCTCCATGGTTGCCATGTTAGGGCCGCTGGCTCCTTCTTCCTGGTAGAAAGCAGCCGGGTAACCAGGATTTTCGCCGTAGCGCATAGAAATCTTTTTTCTGAATTTAATGTCTCCAATGTTCAGAGCTGGAGGAAAATCCTCAGCCACCCGAGTGGAATACTGAGTTCTGGTTGTTCTCTGTTCATTTTTTCCCTTGTTATCCATTTTTATCCATCCTGTCTGTTGATGATTTTAATTTCCTTTACCTCAGCTCCGTCTGATGAAGCACAAACGCAAGCTACAGAGACTCTGAGGTCTTGTTTTCCTGTCGCAGGGGCCAGAGTTTCATAAATCCAGCCGGCAATCTGTTCGGCGGCAATACCTTCTACTTCCAGGCTGACCGGTTCACCCTGAAAAGCCGGCAACGGGTCCAGGTTAAGCCCGGAATAGGTCATAAACCACCATCCTTTACCTGGGATTAAAGGTAGGTCAAAATATTCTTTTATAACACCACCAAGCTCACCTCGTTTGATGATGCTAGCAGCAATTCTAAAACCGCCCTTAAAAACCAGGCTTATTCTTGGAGTATAAATAGGGCTGTCTGGTTCATACTTCCAGTCTCTAAGCCCGCGGATTAAAGCCTGGACTGGATCCTGTGTGTTCGCCATTTCTCTCATTATATCTTCAGTATGCTTGCCATTTGATACTACTACTCCATGAGCTGAATAGAGCATGGCCGGATAAATTAGAAGGTCTGGGTTACCAGAAACGAACAACTCCGGGGTACTTGGCTCCACCCATAAGCCGCTCTCTTTTTTGATAATTCTTCTGGCCTGACTGGCAGCTGAACGACCTGTAATGCCATACACCAGAAAGATTTCTTCTGCAGACTTTATCTGTCCGGCAAAGATAAATCTTCCCGGATACTCAAGGGATTTTAAATAATCTTTGGTATTCATTTGAATACTTGATACCACATAACCCAGACTCAGTCAAGGAAAGAACTTTATACTTTGTAAACGGCTTTTTTCCTGCTAAAATATGCTTCATTAATGAAGGTATAATAATTAGATGAAAAACTGGAAAAGATTAGTTTATTTTCTTCCCTCGGCGCTTTACTGCGCTCTGATATTTTTCCTGTCCTCTGGTCCAATAAACCTGCATCTAAAATTTTTTTACTGGGACAAGGGCTGGCACTGGCTGGAGTTCTCTATTCTTGGCTTTCTGCTAGCTTATGGATTTTTCCAGGTTCTGCAGGATCGTCTGCCCTTGAGCATTTATCTTACTTTTATGACCGGCGCGCTAATCGGCCTGGGTGATGAAATTCATCAGCTTTTTGTTCCAGGAAGAAATTGTGATTGGAAAGACTGGCTAGCTGACCTTTCTGGAATTCTGGCTGGCCTGGTGATTTACCTCGTCTTAGACAGAAAATTAAAATCCAGAAAAAATCATCAGTCTTCAGTCGTTTAGCCTCGACCTTCAGGTCATCTTCGGAAGTTTTTTCTTAAGCAGGCTAAAAGTTTCTTCTGGTGAGGAACAAACGGTGAATAATTGGAGGTCTTCTGCCATAATGGCTTTAAAATCAACCAGAGCTTGAAAGTTAATCACCTTATCCCAGTAATCCTTTCCGTAAAGGATGAGAATGACTTCTTTTCTGGAAACTTTGCCGGTCTGCAGCAGGGTCAGGATTTCAAAAAATTCATCCAGGGTGCCAAAACCACCTGGAAAAGCAATAACGGCCTTGGCTTTGTACATCAACCAGAATTTTCGCATAAAAAAGTAATGAAAAGTAAAATTTAGTTCTGGAGTGATGTAAGGATTGGGCATTTGTGGCTGGGGCAAGGAGATGTTCATACCAATGGTTTTCCCCCCGGCCCGCACCGCACCCCGATTAGCTGCCTCCATGATACCTGGCCCGCCACCGGTACAAACCACGTATTTCCTTCCTTTTGGCTTTAAATTAAGAGCCCATTTGGTAATCAGGTAAGCCAGTTCTTCAGCTTCCCAATAATATTTATGAAGTACTGAATCAGAACTTCCCGGACTGGCTTTGGCTGAACCGAGGAAAAGGACAGTACTTTCTACCTTCAATTTTTCCAGCCTGGCCATAGGCCAGACATATTCACTGAGAATGCGCAGGGTTCTTCCTTCTAAGGATTCAAGAAATTCCAGGTCGCGGTAAGGTGATTCAGGCATCTCTAATTTTCTTGACTCAAATTTTTTCATTTTTTCTCCTGCTTTTAGATAAAAATTAAATTTGTCTTTTTGCTATTTTTGCAATATTTTAATAACGGTGTCAACTCCAAATTAGAGGTCTGATGAAACAAAAAAAGGAAATGCTTCTAAAGTTGAGAAAACATTTTTATTTTTCTCGGGTTCTATTTGCTTTTTCAATCATAATTTTAGTTTTTTCTCAGAGCTGCCAGTCAACCAGCCCTGCTTTAGCTCCTCCTGTCGGCTATATAGAAACGGGAATAGCCTCCTGGTATGGACCGGGTTTTCACGGTCAGAAAACCTCAAGCTCAGAAGTATTTAACATGCATGAGCTAACTGCCGCTCACCGGACTCTGCCCTTTGGCACATTGGTTCTAGTGACTAACCTGGAAAATGGCCGCAGCGTTACAGTCCGGATTAACGACCGAGGTCCATTTGTCAAAGGTCGAGTCATTGACCTCTCTTATGCTGCGGCCAAGATGCTTGATTTAGTGGGGAGTGGAACAGCCAGAGTTCGATTAGAAGTTATTGACCATGTTCCACTGGAGCGGGGGGAATATCTGGTTCAACTGGGCTCCTTTACCAGAATGGAATATGCCAGGCAGCTTTACCAGACTTTAAAAAAGGACTTCCCTGGAATTTTTATTTATCCCTTCCAGTTCAACAAGAAAATTTATTACCGAGTGAGAATCAGGGCAACAAATGAAAAAGAAGCCAGAAAGCTGGCAGATAAACTATCTCGTCTCGGTTATCCGGTTCTTTTGCTATTTGACTGATAAATTTTATGGTTTATTAATTCTTTCTCTTAGCTGGAAATCAGAATAACTATCTGATGTTCACCTTCTGGCACTATAATGTTTAATTCTTCACCATAGTGGCTTCCATATTCCTTTCCGTCAAGAAATACCCGGCTCTGTTTTTCCTGATC
>JACIYK010000115.1 GCA_014359965.1 Candidatus Aminicenantota bacterium | reverse complement strand
ATTGAGAGTCAGAAAAGCTCCAAAACAATAGCTCTTAAGATATTTTTGACTGGGCATATCAATGGCCGGGCTAAATGTTATTTTTGAACTATTCAACCCGCCTTTGAGGCCAAAGGTCACCAGGGCTTTGGCCGGAGAAGCCAGCAGGGTGATCATTAGAACCGTCAGAAAAACAACAAATCTTTTTTTCATAGTTATCTCCTCTCAAATAATTTATTATTATTATTTTTGCTTTTCTTGCAAGAATTATTTTTTTGCCAGCAAACAATACCAGAACTTGTTTTTCTTTATGGCTTGTTTTTTTATGAAGTTAAGTGCTTCCTGTTTTACTGGCAAGTTTTCAAGAAAAAAAATACTGGATGACTGCTCCTGTAGTGTTTACGAATCAAGATTAAACACTTAAATTTTAGTTCTGATATTTGTTATACTTTAATTACTAAATTGAGTAATTAGGGACGAACAGTGAAACACAGAATATTTTCTGGCATTTTGATTTTTCTCTGTCAAGTCCTGCTGCTTTTAAGCAGTTCTTCTGTCCAGCAACCTTCAGGACGGTGGGTTCATCCTTCTTGCCGGATGCTGGAAATCAGCCGAAAGGGACCATTCGTCCTGATGCCTGATGGTGCTCTGGCTACAGTTGATGATAAGGGCTTTTCGTTGAGCTATGACCGGGGGAAAACCTGGTCTGATCCAGTGTTTGTTTGCCATGGTTTGAATCCGGCTGAGCCAGCTTCCTATTATCTTCTGCGGACCCGAAATAACGTTCTTATCCTGGTTTATCTAAATTTTGAGGGGCGAAAATTCAGCTGGGATAACCAGAAAAACGAACCGGGTGATTGCCGGCTGGAAGTCTGGTCCATACGGAGTCTGGATGGCGGTAAAACCTGGACTGATAACCAGAGAATTTTGGAAGGCTATAATCCTAACTTTTTCGGACTTATTCAAACAGCAGCTGGCCGGGTGGTGGTGCCCCTTCAGCACCTGGTTTCAGACCCCGGGCGGTTGGTAGTCTGTTCCTTTTATTCAGATGATGACGGACGGACCTGGCAGCGAAGCAACTGGATTGATTTAGGTGGACACGGACATCACGATGGGGCTTTTGAGCCAACCATCGCTGAACTGCCAGACGGCCGCCTCTTGCTGCTCATCAGAACCGGGTTGGACCGCTTCTGGCAGGCCATTTCAGAAGATGGAAGATACTGGCGAATAATTCAACCCTCAGCCATTGATGCCAGCAGCTCGCCTGGATATCTCCTTCGTCTTAAAAGCGGGCGATATGTTCTGGTCTGGAACAGGCTAAATCCGGAAGGACGCGTTTATGAAAAAACCAGGCCTACGCCTTTTCATTCCGAGCTTCCGGCTTCCTGGCATCGGGAAGAGCTAAGTCTGGCTTTTTCGGAAGATGGCTTTTCCTGGTCGCGGCCGGTGGTTATCGCTCGCCAGCCTGGTGGTCAGCTGAGTTACCCTTATGTTTTTGAGCCTGAGCCTGGCGTGCTCTGGGTAATTGCTGGATTTGCCTTCAAGAAAAACTGGCAGGAACCCTGGCCCTTAAAGCTGGAACTTCTGGAAAAGGATTTTATCGGTGCTTATGCTAAAGGAAGCAGGGAGCCAGGTAAAAAATATTGAAATAAAAAATAAACCCGGACAAACTGAGGAATCCAGTTAACTTTGAAAAATTAATATTTCAAGGAGGGCCGAATGAGCAAAAAAATTTTCGGCTTAGTGATGCTGTTGGCGATGCTTTATTTTTTGGGCTGGCCAGTGTCAGCTGAAGCTCAGGCCAAAAAACCCAAAATATACATTTCAGTAGATATGGAAGGTATTGCCCACGTGGTCAACGCCCAGACAGCAGCCGGCCAGTTTGACTACGAGCGCGGCCGGCGCTTAATGACCGCTGAAGTTAATGCTGCCATAGAAGGATTTCTGGCCGCCGGAGCCAGCGAAATCGTTGTTTCCGATTCTCATGGCAACGCCCAGAATATAATTCCAGAGGACCTGAATGAAAAAGCCTTTCTCATCAGGTCCTTCCCGCGACCGCTTCTGCAAATGGAGGGAATAGACAGCAGCTTTGATGGAGCAGTTTTCATTGGTTATCATCCAAAAGAAGGTACTCCGGAAGCAAATCTTTCTCACACCATCTGGGGTACCAAGTTTGCTGAAATCAGGGTTAACGGAAAACCCATGTCAGAAGCCCTGTTTAACGCCGCAGTGGCCGGTCATTTTGGTGTTCCGGTGATAATGGTCTGTGGCGACCAGCACGTGGTGAAGGAGGCCCAGGAAAACTTTGGCCCGGTGGAAACGGTTATGACCAAGGAATCACTTGGCTTCCTTTCGGCTAAATCGGCCCATCCAAAAATTATCCAGGCCGAAATAAGACAGAAGGCGGAAAGGGCCGTCCAGCGGCTAAAGGAAATGAAACCCTATATGGTTGCCAAACCGGTCGTGCTGGAGATTACTTTCAAGAACATTTTTGATGCTGAGACCACAGCTTACCTGCCCTGGGTAAAAAGGATAGAAGGGAAAACCATACGCGTGGAATTCAAAGATATGCTGGAAGCCAACCGCTTCATTACTGCTCTTTTTGCCATTAACAACCGAACATAAAATTAAGTCTTCGGGCAAAAGTCATCCTGGGTAAAGCTATCTGTTTATAGAATAGGTAAATGGAGATTCAGAGTGTCTCCTCAGCGGGAACAAGCTGAGAATAAGTCGGAATCAGCTCTGTATTTGCTCGGAATAATATTTCCGGCTGAAAAATGGAGGTGGTTGTTTTATTTTTTTGTTTGTTATAAATAACTAAGGTAAAATAATTTTCTTTAAAAAAGCACATGACACTTTTTCTCCTTCACGAACTGGTTACCATCCTGGCTGCTTCCATTTTAGTTATCGTCGTTTTCCACCGCCTGAAAATCCCGGCCGTGGTTGGCTTTCTGATAACCGGGATTCTGCTGGGTCCCGGTGGATTGGGTCTTGTTCATGACCTAAAAGTGATAAATGCCGTAGCGGAAATTGGGGTGATGATGCTGCTTTTTATCATCGGCATAGAATTTTCCCTGGAGAGGCTTCGCCGTATCCAGCGCTATTTCTGGTTCGGTGGCGGTCTGCAAGTTCTGCTAACCATCTCTGTTGTAACCTTGATTTCTCGTTTGCTGCGAGCCAGAGTCGAAGAGGCTATTGTCTATGGCTTTCTGGTGGCTTTAAGTTCTACGGCGGTGGTTCTGAAATTACTCTCAGATAAAAAACAATTAGACGCTCCCCACGGACAGATTTCTCTGGGCGTCCTGATTTTTCAGGATATGGCCCTGGTGCCCATGCTGGCTATCATTCCGCTCCTGGCAAATATAAAATCGGTTTCCATTTTTGCTCTGGGCAGCCGCTTTTTCCTGAGCCTGCTGGCTGTGGCGGTTATCTTTTTTCTGGCCAGGAAAATCATGCCCACTATAATTTCGCTTATTGTCAGAACCAGGATAAAAGAAATCTTTTTGCTTTCAGCTCTTTTAGCCTGTCTGGGGATGGCCTATCTAACAGCTTCTCTGGGATTGTCTCTGGCCCTGGGTGCTTTTCTGGCTGGCATTATCATTTCAGAGTCCAGCTACAGCCTGCAAGTGGTTTCTGATGTTCTGCCCTTTAAAGATGTTTTTAACAGTCTGTTTTTTGTCTCCATTGGCATGCTTTTGGATACAAGAATTGCCTGGCATCTGAGATGGCAGGTGCTGGCCGTAGTGGCTGGCATAATTATTCTTAAAACAGCTGTTGTTTTCTTAACCGTCATGTTGCTTCACTTCAATTCCAGAATTTCGCTCCTGACTGCTCTGGGGCTGGCTCAAATTGGGGAATTCTCTTTTGTTCTGGTTAGAGTTTGCCAGGAGAATGAACTTATTTCCGGGGAGGTGTTTCAGGTTTTCGTAGCTTCTTCGGTCCTGACCATCCTGGCCACGCCGGTGCTAATGGAAGCAGGTTCACGGTTGGTGGAAAAAATTCAGGAACACGGCGTTCTGAGCGCCAGTCTCGAGCGGGCCAACATAGAAAACGAAGGGCTGCGGGAACATGTGATTATTGCTGGCTTTGGTCTTAATGGTCGTAACCTAGCCCGGGTACTAAAGGAAACGGGAATTTCTTACGTAATCGTTGAAATAAACCCGGAAACTTTTCGGACGGCCTCTCAGTCAGGGGAGCCTATGATTTTTGGTGATGCTTCAAGTCGGGTAATTCTCCAGGAAGCAGCTATAGCCAAGGCCCGGGCGCTGGTTATCGCTATCTCTGACCCGGCGGCAGCCAGGCGGGCAGTTAGCCAGGCCCGACGGCTCAATCCAGAGATTTTCATTATCGTACGGACCAGGTTTGTCTCGGAAATTGAGGAACTCTATGCTCTTGGTGCCGATGATGTCATACCTGAGGAATTTGAGACATCAATTGAAATCTTTATTAGGGTACTGGAAAAGTATCATCTACCCAGAAATATTATCAACACCCAGGTCCAGGTCATCCGCAGCGAACGCTATGGAATTCTGCGGGGTGCCAGATCTTCTTCCCGGCGCCTGACCGAAAAAATATACGATTACCTGGAGGCCGGAGTGGTGGAGACTTTCTTGGTGCCGGAAGGTTCCTGGATTAACGGGAAAACGCTGGGCGAAATTGACCTACGGGGTAAGACCGGCGTAACAGTAATTGCAGTGGTGCGGAATGAGAAAACTCACAGTGGTCCTGGCGCCGATTTCCGGCTGGAAGCAAGGGATGTTCTAGTTCTGGTGGGGGACCATCAGGCCATGGACCGGGCCTTTGGATATCTGGAAAACGGCTGATGATTAATTATCAATAAAAAAAATACAGGTTAAATTAAGCAAATTCAGTTCCTGTTGGACGGCGAAAAGTTAAAGAAGATAACATATGGATAAAATAATAGATAGTTGCCATAAAATAAATTCGTTGTCTGATTTGTTTAAGGAATTTTGTTTTTGCAAATCGGTCAGTTAATACCTGATTTTGCTGGCCATGATGTCCTTTATTTGACTGTCACTTATCCACACAAAGAAATTAGTTTTAGTAGTCAAATATTTCGTATCTGTTTGCCGGGCCTGAACAGTTAGGGGTTGTGCCGGCGGCCGAAAAATTTTGTGTTATTTTTTATTTATTTGAATTATAATTTGTTTGTTAACTGTTAGTTAAATATAATATTTTTTTACTAAATTTAGTGGAGCAGCTTAAAAAGTAAGAGGAACATGGTTAAACCAAGCCAGAGAAGTAAAAAAGATATTTTTTGTGCAGTCTCCTCTGATTTATTTAGAAAACTCCAAGAAGCAGTGGAAAAGGAACCCCGGCTGGAAGAATTCCTGGAGAAAACGGCTGCCATCATTGGTCAGACTTTGGGCCACAACAGAGTTACTATTTTTCTCTATGATAGCTCTGCTGAGGAATTGTGTTTTATCCGCGGCTGGAAAGATGAACCAGTGGATTTTCCTGTGGGCTACCGCCAGAAAATAAGCCTGGGTTTGATGGGCAAAGCTATCAGAGAGAAAAGGCCTCTGGTGGTTAATGATGTTACCAGAGATAAAGATTATCTTGAGGTTCCTGGCGCAAGAGTTGGTTCTGAAGCCTGTTTTCCCATCTTGCTGAAAAATGGGGTGCTGGGGCTGCTGGATGTCCATGATAGAAGAAAGAAAGCCTTTTCCCGGGAAGAAGTTGATTTTCTCAGTTTTCTGACCAGGTTTTTAGGGGCTGCTCTGGCGGAAAAACAAAAGACCGAAGAGCTTCTGGTGGAACAGCAGCAACTGAGAGAGATTCTAAATGGCATGCGTGATGGTTATTATGAAGTTGACCGTGAGGGAAACTTTGTTTTTGTCAATGATTCGCTGTCCAGAGCCTGGGGACGGCAGAAGCAGGACATTATAGGTCGTAATTACCGGGAGTTTCTTGAGCTAGAAAGCATTGCGAGAGTTTTTTCGGTGTTTAATGAAGTTTTTCGCACAGGCAGGCCGAGGGGTGGGATAGAGATTCAGATTAGGGATGTGAGCGGGGAAATACACCATGTTGAATTATCAATTTCTCTGAAAAAAAATAGCGCTGGTGTGCCGGTAGGTTTCTATGGCATTGTCCACGACGTTACGGAAAGAGTAAAAATTGAGGAAAGATTAAGATATGCTTACGCCAGGCTCAGCGGCTTGCTTGAAGCCTTTCCGGATGCCGTTTATTTCAAAGAGGCCTCTGGAAAATATCTCATCGTTAACCAGGCCATGGAGAAACTAACTGGCCGGAAAAAGGAAGAGATAGTCGGGAAAACCAGTGCCGAGGTATTTCCAGAAGATTTAGCCCGGCAGTGTCGCGCCTCTGATGAGCAGATTATCAAGACCCAAAAGCCTGCGGTATTTTATGAATCAATGACCTTAGATGATGGCCGGGTTTGTTATTTTGAATCCCATAAAGTTCCTGTTTTTGATGCTGAAGGACAGTTTATAGGCATTGCTGGCATAAGCCGTGATGTGACGGAAAAGAAAATAGCTGAAGAAAAACTAAAACAAAGCGAAAGGGATTTTCGCAGCCTCTTTGAAAATTCTACTCTTGGGCTTTACCGGACCACACCTGATGGCCGAATTTTGCTGGCCAACCCGACAATCATAAAAATGCTCGGCTATAAAAGCTTTGAAGAGCTGGCCTCAAGAAACCTGGAAGAAAACGGCTTTGAGCCGAGTTACCAACGGCAGATGTTTTTAGAAAAAGTAGAACAGGAAGGTGAAGTGAGAGGCCTGGAAGCAGCTTGGAAAAGAAAGGATGGAAGCATACTGTGGGTGAGGGAAAGTGCCCGGGCTGTCAGGGATGAAAATGGCCGGGTGCTTTACTACGAAGGGACAGTTGAAGACATAACGGAAAAGAAACTGGCTGAAATAGCCCTGGCCCAGCAAAAAGAGCTTTTTCAGACCGTCATTGACAGCGCTGAAGATATAGTTTTTGTCATTAACAGAAATTACGAACTTCTTCTATTTAACCAGGCGGCGGCCAGAAAATTTGGCTTGTCTTCTGAGGAGCTTAAAAGCAAAAGCTTTAGAGAATTATACCCCAGGGAAGGCTGGGAAGAAGCCAGAGAGAGGTTTGACCGGGTTTTTGGCGGGGAAGTGGTCAGAGCAGATGTGGAATTTGGTGATAAAAAAATAATTTTGAACGTGACGGAAGTTCCCCTAAGAAACGAACAAGGAGAAATTTATGCTCTCTGCGGCATTGCTCGGGACCTGACCACCAGAGTGGAACTGGAAAAGGCCCTGGAACTTTCTCTTAAAGAAAAGGAAGTGCTCCTGCGGGAAATTCACCACCGGGTTAAAAACAATATGCAGGTTATTTCTTCCATGTTGAACGTCCAGGCTCATTTTGTCAACAGGCCGGAATTTACGGCCATTATTAAAGAATGTCAGAACCGTATTCGCAGCATGGCCCTGATTCATGAGCATCTTTATAAATTTGGTCAGTTAAGCCAGATTAATTTTGGAGAGTATCTTAATCGGCTGCTGGTTCATCTTTATAATGTTCACCGGGTGGACCGGAAACAGGTGGAGCTTGAGCTGGATTGTCAGCCAGTGGAAATTGATATCGGTCTGGCCATTCCCCTGGGTTTAATTTCTAATGAAATTATTTCCAACTGTTTTAAGCATGCTTTTCCAGCTGGAAAGCAGGGCAAGGTTCGGGTAGCCCTGGAGCCCCTGGGACCGAATGGCCTTAAACTGGAAATCAGCGATACCGGGGTAGGGTTTCCTGAAGGGGTTAATCTGGAGCAGAGCACCACTTTTGGTCTGCAGCTGGTAGGCCTTTTAAAGGACCAAATAGGGGCAGAGTTAATAATTGACAGGTCCAGCGGCACCAGGTTTACCATAGTTATCCCTGCTAAACATTTAAACGCCTGAGCTGGACTGCCTGCCAGATAAAGAAATCTGCTATTAAGTTATTTGATCTGTCTGAAGGCTAATCAGCCATTCTTAAAAGGCCAGGCCCACGGTGGCGGACCAGACGCCGTTCTTAACATCGGGCTGGACGCCCTCTTCAATGGCTGTCAGAATCTTTTTCAAGCCCAGGCTGTACCTGACATCGATCATGAAATGTCGGCCGAAATCAAGCCCGGCCCCGAAAATGGCCCCGTAATCATTGTTAACCAGAAAACTTTCTTCCAGCGGGATGTCTTCCCCGTTTACCTGCAATTTTTCCCTGAGCTTGAAACCCACGGCCGGCCC
>JACIYK010000114.1 GCA_014359965.1 Candidatus Aminicenantota bacterium | reverse complement strand
GGAAAAAAAATATTACACTACCTTGGCCGGTTTTTTCCTCTATCACTACGGCCACTTTCCGGCTGAAAAAACTTCCATTAGAATTAAAAACCTGAACTTTACTGTGGAAAAAATGATCAAACGGCACTTATCTCTGATAAGGATAAAAATACTTAAGCCCGAAAACCAGGGTCCGGTCCAATGAAAATCATCGCCACCAACAAAAAGGCTTTCCATGACTATGAAATACTGGAAACCATGGAAGCCGGTATAGCCCTGACCGGAAGTGAAGTTAAATCTCTTCGGGAAGGCCGGATCAGCCTGAAAGATAGCTACGCTGATTTTGATGGACAGGAACTTTATCTTGTGGATTGCCACATTAGTCCTTACCTGGCGGCCAATGTTTTTAACCACGACCCCGAACGACCACGGAAACTACTTCTTCACCGCCGGGAGCTAAAGCGTCTGGCTGGCAAAATTCAGGAGAAGGGGCTGACCCTCATCCCGACCAAAGTTTATTTTAATGACCGCGGCTTGGTGAAAGTGGAGTTAGCTCTGGCCAGGGGCAAGAAAACTTACGAAAAACGGGAAACCATCAAGAAACGGGAGGTGGAAAGAGAAATCCGAAGCGAAATGAAAAAACGCTGGCGTTAAGTCAATCCTTCGAACTTACCAACTTCTGGGCCAACCAGAGTGCTTCCTTCATACTTCCTGTACTGGCTTCCCCCCTCCCGGCCAGGTCATATGCAGTTCCGTGGTCAGGTGAAGTCCTTATAAAGGGGAGTCCGAGGGTAAGGTTAACACCGCTCATAAAAGAAACCAGTTTGAAGGCTACTAGTCCCTGGTCATGGTAAAGACTGAGCACCAGCCTTTCAGGATGGTCCAGAGCTTGCAAAAAGATAGTATCTGCCGGGAATGGCCCTGAAATCTTAAACGCGCTTTCGGACATTTCCTTGATGGCTGGCTTTATTTCCATCTCTTCTTCGTTTCCTATAGTACCATCCTCACCGGCATGCGGATTAAGCCCGCAGACTAGGATTTCTTTTATCCCAAAAGGCCATGACTTGAGGTTCCTTTCCAGGTTCAGTAAAAAATTTTTTATTTCTGCTTTTTTTATTTTTTTCAGGGCCTCTCTGAGAGGTAGATGGTGGGTGAAAAGCACCAGCCTCAACCTCTCAGACCAGAAGCTCATCATGCAGCCGGGGTAAAGATGTTCAAGGTATTCTGTATGCCCCCGGTAAGGTAGTCCAGCCATGGCCCAAGATATTTTAGACACCGGCCCGGTCACCAGAGCTTCTAACTGGCCTGTTCCAGCTAGTTTCACGGCCTGCCGGAAAAATTCAAACGAAAGTTTTCCTCCTTCTACTGTTGGCTTTCCGATAGTCAGTTCCTTTAAAGGGGCGCCTATTTCCTCCAGCATCAGCCTACCTTCCTTGATTTTATCTTCCAGTAACCCATTGTTCATACCTAGCCTTAAAGCCCAGAGTTTTAATATCTCCTTCTTACCGAAAATAATAATTTGCCCTGGAGGCAGCTCGTCTTTCTGGAGAAGTCGAAGAACAATTTCTGGGCCGATACCCCCAGGGTCGCCCAGTGTTAGCCCGATGCGGGGAGAATTCATTTGTTCTTTTTGCTAGAAGATGAAGCTGGTTTTTGCTCGTTTTCAGACGGTTCTTCTGCAGGCGCCTGGGCAGAAGAAGTAGAGGTAGCCGCTTGTTCAACTTTATAAAGATATTTAACTTGTCTTTTGTAAACCAGTAGATTGGGAGCATTATCTCGGTTAAGCTTGAAACAATTTCGGTCGTACCATTCTATGTAGCCCTCAACCTTTTCACCATCAGCAAAAACCACGGCCATCAGTGTTTTTCTGTTCATTTGTTTGAGGAAGTAGTAATTCTCGGCGTGGGTATCAGTCGGTGGGGGAGATTTTTTCTTGGCTGCTTCTTTTTCCTTGGCTTCCTTAGTCATCTTTTCTTTGACTTCAGAAAGATTAGGACGGATTAGCTTTCGTTGCATAGCAGCCCTCACTAAGAAATAATACGAAACTTTATTTAATGTTAACATCTAATTTATTAAATTTCAACCAAAAAAATTAATCCAGTAGCTTTCCCGACCCTGGCTCCTACTTAAAAAGTGTGGTTATTTATTATGCTTATAATGTCTGTAACTTTTTTCATTTCAATAAATTAAAAGATTTTAGACAAACCGCAAAATATTTTTTGTCTTAATAATACATGTTTGATTTTTATTCTTTCCTAAAAAAGGGACTTATAAGTTTTTTTAAAAAAACTTATTCTTACCCATACAGAAGGACCGGACGAGTCAGGTTAAGAATCAGACATTTTTGATAAAAAATTGCTAAAATCACCACACTTTTTTCGACCGAGCCCCTGTCTTTTTGACAGAATTTCTGAAAAAAAGTAGAATGAGTTGGCAACGATGAAGAGCTCAAAAAAATTTTTTTTTCTGGCCTTTTTGCTCACCACTCTCACCCTGACCAACATCATCGTCCACGATTTCCTTTGCCACGAAGAGCTACATCATCTGATAAGCCCCATCCATCATTCCTTTAACCATCCATCTTTTAACCCGCTGGATTTTATAGGGGATTGCTTAAAAAACGCTTCTTCTCTTTATCAAGCAAATCAAAAAAAATATTCCGAAAATTTTACCCCCTCCATCTTCCATCCTCCTGATTAATTTATTGGCTGATTTTGTTTGTACCAGTTTAATCAGGTCAATCAGGAGGTAACCGATGTTTTTCTTAATTGCCCTGCTTTGCTTCAATTCCGTAAACTTTCAGGCCGCAGGCCAGAAGCAGTTTGTTTATATTTCTCTTGAACAGGCTGTAGAAATCGCCTGGCAAAGAAACCCGGCTCTGCAGTCCTTGGCTCAGGAAATAAATTACGCCGTGGCTCAGACCATGATTGATACCTCACTCCAGGAATCTGAAATCGGGATAGAGGTTGAAGGGCTCAGAGTCTTTAACACCAATACAATTGAAAAAGAGTACAGCTTCGGGCTGAGTCAGTACCTGCCTTTTCCCGGAAAGTTGAACCTAAAAAACAGAATAGGTGCAACCAATCAGCAGGAAGCCAGGCTGAAGCTGGAACAAGAAAAAATCCGGCTGGCAACGGAAGTCAAAAAAGCTTACTTCCTGTGCCTTCTTAACCAGAAAACTGTAGAGACCTGGGAGAAAAATCTAAAACTCCTCCATGATGTTCAGGAAAGTGCCATCTCCCTCTATGCTTTGGGCAAAGTTTCTTATGAAGACGTTCTGAGGATTAAAATAGAAATAGCTCGCAACAGAAATGAACTTTTTCAAGCCCGGCGGGACTTAAACACCAGCCAGTTGGAACTTCAACGCCTTCTCGGCCTTAAGCATGAGGCAGAAATCAAGTTGACCTCACCTTTGGTTTATCAGCCACTAGCTGCTACACCTGATGAACTAATAGAAAAAGCCAGACTTTCCAGTCCGACCCTTAAACTTGCCGCCCAGCAAAGAGAAAGAGCCGACCTTTTGGTCCAGTTAGCAGAAAAAAATAAGCTTCCAGATTTTGTGCTTGGCTTGTATGCTCCCAGCCACCGCTTCGGAGCAGTGGGTTTTAGTGTCGGGATTAGCTATCCTCTTTTTTCCCGGAAAAAAATTTCTGGCGAAAAAATGCTGGCTGAAGCTGAAAGGCAAAAAGCCAGATATAAGTATGAGAGTGTGGCTAGATTTTTTGAAACCCGTAAAAAACAGGCTCTGGAAAATATTCTTGTCGCTGAGCAGCAGATTAAAATTTTCACTGACCAATTGCTGGGTGAAACAGAAAACCTTCTGACCAAAGCTCGCGCTGATTTCCAGCTCGGTCGGATGGATTCTTTAAACCTGCTGGACATTTTTCGCCAGGCCCGGCTCGTCAACCTTGAATACTACAGAGCGATTTATCTTTACCTGACTTCTCTGGCTGAGTTTGAAACTGCCGGGGAAGAATACTCATGAAAAAAAAATCAGGAGTATGACTATGTCTGAAATTTTAGACCTTAAAAGCAAAGATTGGCCCAGGTGGACACTTTTTCTGAGCCTGCTGGTCTCTATCATCTTTGCCCTGTGGACCTCCTGCCAAAAATCTCCCTCGGTGCCAGATGAGGAAGCAGACCATGAACACTTTCAGGCAGAGGAAATTACTCTTTCCCCTGAAGCTATAAAAACTGGAGGTGTGGAAACACAGGTGCTGCAAACTATTAGCTTGAGACCGCGAATCAAAGTACCGGGAGAAATAAAATTTAACCCCAGGGGCTATTACCGTTTAAGCTCGCCAGTAGCCGGCAGGGTGGAGCAACTATTGGTTTTTGAAGGCGACCGGGTAACCAGAGGTCAGAACTTAGTCAAACTTTTCAGTTTGCCCTATCTGGAAGCACTTACTGAGCTAAAACTGGCCTACCAACGTTGGCAACGTCTGGATGAACTCCAGCATGATGAAAAGCAAATGGCCTGGTCTTTGGTTCTCTCAGCACGGAATAAACTTAAGCTGCTCAGGTTAGAGGATAAAGACATAGATGAACTTCTTCGCCAGCCGTCAGAGGACCAGCTTTATTGTCTTAAGTCACCTATCCACGGACAGGTCATTTCCCGTCAGGTAGTCACTGGAGAACAGGTTGAAGTCGGCACCGTATTAATGGACATAGCCAGCACCGACCGCCTCTGGGCGGAAATCTTTATCCAGGAAAAAGATTTAGCCAGGGTTACCGAAGGTACCGAAGCCCTGCTCCGGGTTCAGGCTTATCCTGACCTGGAGTTTAAGGGCCAGGTAAATTATCTCGGGCCCATCGTGGACGAATCAACTCGTCTGGTCAAGGGCCGGCTGGAATTAGACAACCCCTCTGGCCTACTCAAAACGGGGATGTATGCCGAGGTTGTTTTGCTGGGACAGGAAATAAAGACTCTGGCTGTTCCAGAAGAAGCAATTCAGGAAGTATACGGGCGTAAAGTAGTGTTTGTCTCTGAACAAGGAGGTAAATTTAAAGCCCGGCCGGTGGAAGTTGGAGAAGAAATAGCTGGCTGGGTTCCTATGCTTAAGGGGCTGAAGGAGGGGGAAAAATACGTCAGCCGCGGAGCTTTTATTATTAAATCAGAGCTTCTAAAAAGCACTTTTGGAGAGGATGAACATCATCATGATTGACCGGATAATTAAATTTTCACTTAAAGAAAGATTACTGGTTGGCATTCTCATCCTGCTGGTTATCTCAGCCGGAATCTATTCTTTTTTAAAATTGCCTATAGACGCTTTTCCGGACGTGACTGGCGTTCAGGTTGAAGTACTTGCCTATGCTCCAGGCTATTCCCCGTTTGAAGTGGAAAAATTTGTGACTTTTCCCATAGAAAACACCATGCGTGGTCTTCCCCGGCTCACCCAGCTCCGCTCCATCTCCCGCTTTGGCCTTTCTGTCATTACTGTTGTTTTTGATGATCGCACAGATATCTATTTTGCCCGACAGCAGGTTTTTGAAAGACTTTATGAAGCCAGAGAGAAGGTCCCCCCAGAAATAGAAATAACCATGGGCCCCATAGCCACAGCCATGGGAGAAATTTTTCAATATACGCTGGAAGGCCCAGAACCAGAGAACCAGGAAGAACTGGTTTCTTATCTCACTGAATTGAGAAGCATTCAGGATTGGCTGGTCAGTCCCATTTTAAAAAGTGTGCCAGGAGTAAGTGAGGTCAACTCCTTTGGCGGCTATATCAAGCAATATCTGGTGCTGGTAAACCCAAACCGCCTGCTTAAATATGACCTTACTCTTGAAGAGGTGCTAGAAGCTGTTGAAAAAAACAACCTCAATGTCGGTGGGAATATTATAGCCAAAGGAGAACAGCAATTCATCGTTCGCGGCACAGGCCTTTACCGCAACCTGGAAGACATCAAAAAAACCGTGCTCAAAGTAAACCGCGGTCTTCCTGTAACCCTGGAACAGGTGGCTGAAGTAAAACCAGGTCAGGCCATCCGGCAGGGCGCCGCAGTCAAGAATGGGGAAAAAGAAACAGTTGGTGGCATCGTCTTGATGTTAAAAGGAGAGAACAGCCGAGAAGTAACCAGGCGTATTGAGAAAAAAGTGGAAGAGATCAACGCTTCGGGTCTTCTTCCTGGTGGTATAAAAATTGTTCCTTTTTATAAAAGAACCGATATCGTAGAGAAAAGCGTGCACACTCTGACCGAAGCCATAGTGGTCGGTGCATTGCTTGTTATTATTATTCTTTTTTTATTTCTGGGTGAGGCAAGGGGAGCTCTGGTAGTGGTCATGTCCTTACCCCTAGCCGCTTTTCTTACCTTTATAGTGATGAAGCAGGCTGGCCTTACTGCCAACCTCATGACTCTGGGCGGCCTGGCCATCTCCATCGGCATGATCGTTGATGCGGCTATCATCCAGGTGGAAAACATCCACCGGCATCTAGAAGAACATCAGAAAAAAGACCTCGCTACTTTTTTTAAAGCCATCGTCGAAGTGAGAAAACCCAGCATTTTTGGAGAATTAATTATCGTTCTCACTTTTGTCCCGCTGCTCAGCCTTCAGGGAATAGAGGGTAAGATGTTCTCACCGTTGGCTATTACTATTTCCATTGCTCTCTTATGTTCTCTCGTTGTTTCTCTGGTGATAATTCCAGGACTGGCTTTCTTAATCATCAAACCATCTTCAACTCGACGGAAAAGTTTTGCCGAAAAAATGGCTCGGCACTACACCAGCAGCCTGAAGCTGGTTTTAGCGCATGCGGGCTGGTTCGTGGGAGCTATGGTCCTCTTATTGCTGCTTTCTTTATTGCTTCTACCACGACTCGGGCGGGAGTTTATTCCTATTATGGATGAGGGCGCCTTTGACATGGACATCCAGATGCTCCCCGGTATTTCCCTGGACAAGGCTGTATCCCTGAGTTTAGAAGTGGAAAGGAGGTTGAAACAATTCCCAGAATTGGAAACTATTGTCTCAAGAACCGGGCAGACCGGACTGGCTCTGGAAGCACGGGGAGTGGAAAAAACTGGTTTTGTCGGCTCCTTAAAACCACGCTCACAATGGACTTCAGCCAGAACGCGAGAGGAGCTAACCAGAAAGATGCGGCAGGCCATTGCTGATATTCCCGGAATTAGCTATTCATTCAGTCAACCCATTGCCTGCCGCATTGATGAGCTGGTGGCTGGTACCAGAGCACAGCTCATCATCAAACTTTTTGGCGACGATTTTGCACTGCTTCAGGCTAAGGCAGAGGAAATAGCTTCAGTCATCCGCAACATAAGGGGAGCCACGGACCTGGTGGTGGAAAAAATTTCTGGCCAACCCTATCTGGTCGTGAACCTCAACCGGGAAGCTATCCAACGATATGGCCTGCGTGCGGCAGAGGTTTTATCTCTGGTAGAAACAGCCATTGGTGGAAAAGCTGTGACTAAATTCTTTGAAGGGGAAAGAGCTTACGACGTGGTCATCAGGTTTCCTGAGGAGAACCGAGATTCAATCTCAGACCTTAAAAACCTGCTGGTTAACACCCCTCAGGGTAGCCGCCTGCCTTTAAGTCAGTTGGCTTCTGTTGAACAGGTAGTAGGACCAGCCCAGATCTCCCGGGAAAGAGGTTTTAGAAGAATAGGCCTAGAAGTGAACATCAGCGGCCGGGACCTCGGGGGATTCGTGGCTGAAGCCAGAAAAGAAATCGCCAGAAAAGTTAAACTTCCTCCTGGCTATCATCTGGAATGGGGTGGTCAGTTTGAAAACCAGCAACGGGCTATGCGGCGGCTGATGTTTATCGTGCCCATGACCATTCTACTCATCTTTTTCTTGCTGTTTACTACCTTTGACTCGTTTAAACTGGCTCTTCTGGTTTTGCTCAACCTGCCTTTTGCTCTGATCGGCGGCGTGTTTGCCCTATGGATTTCCGGTCTGTATCTTTCGCTTCCAGCCTCAGTTGGTTTTATAAGCTTGCTCGGCATCGCCGTTTTAAACGGAGTGGTCTTAATCAGCTGCTTCCAGCAACTGGTATCTGAAGGGAAATCAGTAAGTGAAGCTGTTTTAACCGGTGCCAGAAACAGATTAAGACCTGTTCTGATGACTGCCAGCACCACTCTTCTTGGGCTGCTCCCCCTGCTTTTTGCTCAGGGACCTGGTTCTGAGGTGCAGCGCCCGCTGGCTGTTGTGGTTACTGGTGGGCTGCTCACTTCCACTTTATTGACCCTGTTCATTCTGCCAATATTTTTTACCTGGACGGTTAAAGGTTCAGTGAAATCTA
>JACIYK010000113.1 GCA_014359965.1 Candidatus Aminicenantota bacterium | reverse complement strand
TTTTTTATAAATAACTAAAATTGGCACATATTTTGCTTTTCATAAAAACGACATATTATATTCAATTTGATTGAAGGAAGGAGGTGGTAAAAACAAAAGTTTTACCAGAAAAATTTTAAGTTTTTAGGGCCAAAAATTTTAGGCATGGGAAAAAAAAAAGAAAAAGGAGGAGTTAAGTTGAAAAGTAGACTTTTTATTTGGATCTGCTTAATACTGATGATTGCTCCTCTGGCTATCGGTCAATCAAGGGAAACTGGTGCAATCACCGGAACTGTGGTAGATGAATCTGGAGCTCCACTTCCTGGAGTCACAGTTACGATTTCCGGTCCGAGCCTGATGGGCACCAGAACCTCAATCACCGATGCCAAGGGCATCTACCGTTTTCCAGCCTTACCTCCTGGAACTTACACCATCAAAGCTGAGCTCCAGGGATTTACCACAGTGGTACAGGAAAATATTCGTTTGACCACTACTACCACGTTGACCATTGATATTACCATGAAACAGGCTGCCTTGACCGAGGAATTAACAGTAATCGCCAAAGCCCCAACTGTAGACGTCAAATCCACAGAGACAGCTTCTGTCTCCTTGAGCAACGAAATCCTGAGAAATATTCCTTACAGCCAGTTTACGGCTGATATCGTAAACATGGCTCCTGGTGTTACCAATAACGTTGCCTACGGCGCTTCCCAGAATACAGGTATTGCTTACACTATGGACGGCGTCAACGTAGCTGACCCGGAAGCCGGTTCTGCCTGGGTGTTTTCAGACCACAACATTGTGGAAGAAGCTAAGGTCATGGGCGTGGGACTACCAGCTGAATACGGAAATTTCACTGGTGTTATTTTCAACCTCGTCACCAAATCCGGTGGTAATCAGTTTTCTGGCCACATGGAATTCGACTTCCAGGGCAGGAAAGATGATTTTCCAAAAGGTTTATGGGTAACCACTAATAACAGCGCTTATGCCAATGATTTTCCCAACATTACTTCCCCGCTGTTGAAATTGATGGATGCCAACGCCCATCTTGGCGGTCCTATAGTACGCGACAAGCTGTGGTTCTACGTTGGTCTTCAGTATTACGAAACCTGGCGTTATCCTACCGGTTTCCCCGAAGCTCAAGATTACAAACAGCCAAGAGCTTTCTTGAAATTAACCTCTCAGGTAACACCGAGCCTGAACATGAACCTGTCTGTTCAGGTTGATACTTATGATGGAAATAACAGGGGTGCTGGCGCTACCGTTTCTCCTGAAGCTACAGTTACTCAGAAATCTCCAGAGGTAGTTGGCAACTTTAGCTTGACCAAAATCCTGAGCTCTAAAACCTTTTTTGATTTGAAAGCAGCTTATTTCTGGGGCTACTATTACCTTGACCCGGAAGTGGGCATGGCTCCATATATGCACTTTGATTTTGCGGATAATTTCCAGCGTTACAGCTCAGGATATTATTTTTACGCTGACAGAAGTAGGTTCCAGGCCAATGCTAGTTTGAGCCACTATGTTGAAGACTTCTACGGCAGCCACGACTTTAAGTTCGGTGCTGAGTTTGAAAGGTCTGCTGTGCGCAATCGTTATGGATTTACGGGAGAAGGCGGGGAACTGGGTGACCATGTTCAGTATTATGATTACTACGGTTATCCTTACCTGGCTTATCAATATGACGGCTATGACACTAACACCAGATATACCAGATTGGAAGCCTTTGCTCAGGATTCCTGGCAGGTGACCAAGAGGCTGAACATCAGCGCTGGCTTGCGTTTCAGCTGGTACTGGGGCCAGGTTAAAGGAGTCTCTGGAAACGTCTATACCAACAGCCGGATAGCACCACGAATCGGTTTCACTTTTGATGTTTTCGGAGACAAGACTACCGTCTTAAAAGCTCATTATGGTCAGTTCTCTGAAGCCATGCTGGCCAGCTATCATGACCGTATGAACCCGTCCTCAGCCTATAGCGACTTTATTGGTTATTACTATGACTATTATACTGAAGAATGGGTAGAGTGGTTGAGAATCGTTCATGAGGATTTATATCATATGGACCCGGACATCAAACACCCGTATATGAATCAGTTTACGGTCAGTCTGGAAAGAGAATTGTTCAAGGATTCATCCTTCAGCATATCCTACATCTGGCGCGAATGGAAAAACATCATGGGCCCAATCGATCGGGCAGCAGATTATACTACCAGAACAGTAGATGTTCCGAATTTTGGCACTTACACTCTTTATGAAAGGACACCAGAGACTGTCGGAACCTACGATTACCTGATTACTAACCTTTATACGGCCTGGAAAAATGGGCACCCCTGGATACTGCTAAAGCCCTACAGACGTTATCATGGCGTGGAATTCCTGTTCAATAAACGTTTCTCCAACCGCTGGCAGCTGTTGGCCTCTTATACTCTGTCTAAGGCGTGGGGCACCACGGATAACGGCTTTGCTGATGACATTGGTTGGGGTGGAGCGGTTGATGACCCGAATTTCTGGATTAACGCAGACGGACATTCCACTTACGACCCAACACACATGATCAAGATTCAGGGCACATACGTTATCCCCAAGATAGAGCTCAGCGTCAACGTTTACTACCATGGAGTAACCGGTAATGCCTGGACTCCTCGTTACCGGACTTCCAGATTCAACCAGGGCCGCGTAACCTTCTTCCTCAGGCCTAGGGGTGAACACCATTACCCGATGGACCACCAGATAGATATCCGGCTGGAAAAAATCTTCACCTTTGCTAACAAATACCGGCTCGGCTTAATGCTGGATGTCTTCAACCTGCTCAATGTTGATACCATAACTTCCTGGGGTACCCGCTGGATGTACGATTGGTTACCTGATCAATGGCCTTCAACCAACGGACATCAGCTATATGGTCTGGTCAATCCAAGACAGGCACGAGTTGGTATTCGCTTAATTTTCTAATCACCTGAAGGTTAAAAGGGCGGCAGATTTTCTGCCGCCCTTTTTTTTATAAAAGCTAAAAATATGGCCAGCTGGAGTGGTTATTAATTAAGTGGCCTAATATTTAGCCACTCCTCGAGCCGTGTGTGCTATGTGTTATTAGCTATAAGAAGTCATGAGAACAGAACATTTCTTATTTTTTGCTAAATCTCAGAACACACTTAATAACAAAAGCCGCAATAACTCACAAAGAGTTTTCCTTCTTGTTTTAAACCTTCCACTATTTGGAAGCCCATATCGAACATTAAATAAAGATTTAACTCAAAGGACAATACTACACCCAGAATATTTTTTATCCAATTAATTCGGGCATTTAACTAATCTTAAGGTCCAGATTTATTTTATTCCTCGGTGATTATCAACTGGTTGTCGGTCTAGACGGAATCAAGAGTAAAACCGCTCATCAGAAGATTAAGAATCTCCGCGCCTTTTATTTTTGGGGACCACTTTGCATAAAAAGTAAGGATGTATGGTATAATTTTTTTTATGAAATTCAAAAAAAATAGATGGCTATTTATGGCCGGCTTTCTTCTGGTTCTGGCCGGCGGAACTTACCTTCTGCTCAGTCTGAAAAACTCCAGATTAACTCCTCAGCCAGCTTCCAGAAAACTCAACGTGGTGCTCATTACCGTTGACACCCTGCGGGCTGATCGGCTCGGCTGCTATGGATTTAATCCAGACGTTACGCCAACTATGGACAGCTGGGCGGCACAGGGAGTTCGCTTTGAAAATTGTATTTCTCAGACACCTCTGACCCTGCCTTCCCATACCACCATTCTGACCGGAACACTTCCTCTTTTTCATGGCGTAAGAGATAACGGCGGATTTGTGGTCTCCCCTCAGCTGGAAACTATTGCTGAAGTTTTCAAATCGGCTGGTTATACCACTGCCGCCTTTGTTTCCGCCTATGTCCTGGACTCCAAATGGGGGCTTAATCAGGGGTTCGATTACTATTTTGACCGCTTTGACCTTGGTCGTTTTGAAAAGATCTCTCTGGGTGAAGTACAGCGACGGGCAGATGAAACAATAAACGAAGCGCTTTCCTGGCTGAATAAAAACTCTGACCATCCCTTTTTTATCTGGGTTCACCTCTATGACCCGCATACACCTTATGACCCACCAGAACCCTATCGCAGCCAGTTTTCCGACCGTCCCTACCTAGGAGAAATCGCCTACACTGATAGCCAGTTAGCCCGTCTCAAAGAATATTTAGAAAAAACTGGTCTGAAGGAAAATACTATTCTAGTCCTGACCTCTGATCATGGAGAAAGCCTGGGCGAACATAAAGAAAGTACACATGGCTTTTTTGTTTACCAGGAAGCCATTCATGTCCCTTTGATATTTGTTCTTCCTTCTGAAAAATTTGCCGGGAAAACCTACTCCGGCGTGGTCACTCTGACTGATGTGATGCCCACTATCCTGGATTTTATCGGACTCACTCCACCTGCGGAAGTTCAAGGAATAAGCCTGATGCGCTATTTCTCTGGCAAAAAAAAGCCCGAAGAACGCCTGGCTTATTCTGAAACCTTTTACCCGCGTTACCATTATGGCTGGTCTGAACTGAGGAGTTTTCAGAACAATCGGTATAAATTGATTATCGCTCCTGTGCCAGAACTTTATGATCTGCAAAAAGACCCTGATGAACAGAAGAACCTTGTTTATCTGGAAAAAGCTGCCTATCAGAGGTTAAGCCAACTGGCAGAAGATTTCGAAAAAAAATACGGTGAAAAAGCTCTCTCGCCCGATTTCTCCACAGTGGACGAAGAAACCCGGGAAAAACTGGCTGCCCTTGGCTACCTGGGTTCTTTTGTAGACCCAGCTAAACTCAAGGGGAAAAAACTGGCTGACCCCAAAGAAAAAATTGAAATCTTCAACCAGATTTCTAAAGCCAGAGAAATCGGACTTTCTGGCCAGCTGGAAGAGGCAGTAAATATCCTTAATAACATCCTGAAAGAAGACCCGACCATAAGCGATGGCTTTTTTGCTCTGGGCAATGTCTACTTCAAGGCTAGAAAATTTGCTGAAGCCCTGGAAGCTTTCAAAAAATCACTCGACCTTAAACCAGACGACTCTTTTGCTGTTATCAATGTGGCTAACTGCTACGCTGCCCTTAACCAGCTGGATCAGGCTGAAAAGTTTATCTTAGAACAAGTTAACCGTGGATTTGAAGACCCGCAATTCTACCACGTCCTGGGCAGCCTTTACGCCCTAAGAAGAAATTATGCTAAAGCTCTTCCTTACTTTGAAAAATGCCTGGCCAAAAACCCGCGTTCAGCTTCAGCTCATAACGCCATCGCGGCCATCTGCCTCAACCAAGATGACCTGGCTTGCGCTGAAAAACATCTCTCGGCTGCCCTGGCCATTAACCCAACGCTTCTTAATCTGCGCTACAACCTGGCTCAGTTGCGCGAAAAACAGAACCGTCTGGAAGAAGCCATCTCGCTTTACCAGCAAGAAATTGCTTCTTCTCCCAATCACTTTAAAGCTCTCTTTAACCTGGCCAGACTTTACCGACTGCTCGGGCGAGAAGCGGAAGAGCTGGAAACTCTGAAGCAGGCCTTGCAGGCCGAGCCTGAGTTTCCTCTGACTTATTTTTACCTGGCCAGAATATACCTGAAAAGAGGTGAAAACCTGGAGGAAGCTATCAGACTGGCTAAAAAAGGTCTGGAATTAAAACCGGATAAAGAAAACGCTCCCCTGGGATATTTCCTGCTGGCTGACCTTTACAACCGGCTGGGAGATTATTCCAGGTCTGATGAATATGCCCGTCAAGGCCAGCAGTTGCTCAAATCAAAGTAGGGCGGGCTGAGCCTTTTAACCCTAAATTTGGCTGACCCGCTAATCCTGTTTGGAAGAGCAGGATTGAAATAGCAAGACAGGATAAATAAATCATAAGAGAAACAAAATGAAATTGTTCGCTGACCTACACGTGCACTCTAAATATTCGCGGGCCACTTCTCAGGATATGACCCTGGAGAATATGGCCGTCTGGGCCAGGATAAAAGGCTTAAAAATTCTGGGCACCGGAGATTTCACCCATCCAAAATGGATGTCATCCATTAAAGAAAAGCTTGAACCTCAGGGGAATGGTCTTTTCTGCTTGAAAAACCACCCGGGAGAATCTCTCCCGCCCTGGCAGCAAAAATTTTCTTTCAAGAAAGATGATGTTTACTTTGTCCTTTCAGGAGAAATAAGCCTTATTTTTTCCAAGAATGGCCGGGTACGAAAAATCCACCTCCTACTTCTGGTTCCAAAAATAGAAACGGCTGAGAAAATTAATCAACGGCTATCATCACTCGGCAACTTGCAATCAGATGGCCGTCCAATTCTAGGGCTGGAAGCCAAAACTTTTTTAAAGACTATGCTGGACATTTCCCCAGAAGTAGTCGTTATCCCCGCTCATATTTGGACACCCTGGTTTTCTCTTTTCGGAGCCAATTCAGGTTTTGACCGCATTGAAGAATGCTTTGAAGAGCTAACTGACTGCATTTTTGCCCTGGAGACCGGTCTTTCTTCTGACCCGGGGATGAATTGGCGTCTGTCAGCCCTGGACCGGTTTACTTTGGTCTCTAATTCAGATGCCCATTCTCCAGGTAAAATAGGCCGGGAAGCAAACGTCTTCAACATAGATTTGTCATTTGAAAGCCTGGTTCAAGCCATAAAATCCGGTGACCGCAATAAATTCCTGTTTACCATAGAATTTTTCCCGGAAGAGGGTAAATATCACTATGACGGTCACCGGACATGCCGGGTAGTTTTTTCGCCAGAAGAGAGTTTTAAACACAGAAACCTCTGCCCCATCTGTGGCCAAAAGCTGACTATCGGTGTTTTGCATCGGGTTGAAGAATTAGCCGACCGGCCTTCTGGCTTCCAGCCAGAAAACAGAATTCCCTACCTTCACCTTATTCCCCTGGATGAATTAATAGCCCAGGTTTTAAACAAAAAGTCCAGCACCAAGGCTGTCCAGAAACTTTATTTCCAGCTGATAGCTGAATTTGGCAGCGAATTGGCGGTTTTAACCGAAGTTCCGGTCCAGGAGCTACGCTGGATAGAGCCCACCAACCTCGGCCTGGCCATCGAATCTATGAGAAATGGTCGGGTGCAGGTAGAAGCCGGTTACGACGGACTTTACGGCAAAATTAAAATCCTTTTTTCATCCTGAAGATAGGCAGCTTTTCCTTGACAATACATCCAGGCGACCCTATATTAGAATTGTAAAAACGGGAGGAACGAATGGACGTTTTGATGAAAATCAAAGGTCTGGTGGTCGACCCTATTTCCAAGATGCCCATTGTTGTGCTGGAAGACCCCATCTCAGAACACATCCTCCCCATCTGGATTGGTGTTTTTGAAGCCAATGCCATTGCCCTCAGCTTAGAAGGTATTCCTACTCCTCGCCCCATGACCCACGACCTGATGAAAAATTTTCTGGACGAATTAAACATCAAATTAGAAAAAATCGTAGTCAACGACGTTAGGGATAATACCTTTTATGCCATTATTTATCTTGTGCAAAATGATATTCATTACCAGATTGACTCCAGGCCCTCTGACGCTATCGCTTTAGCCCTGAGGGTACAGGCCCCCATTTACGTTACTGAGGAAGTACTCAGGAAAGCTCACGGGTTGAAATTTGAAGAGAACCTGGAAAATTCAGAAAAACTCAAGCAGTGGTTGGAAAGCCTGAACCCTGAAGACCTGGGCAAATACAAAATGTAAAAAAAGGCCAGGCAAGGCTAAGTCTTTACCTTGGAGAGGAAATACCCCCCGAGCAAAAGAAAGAGGATTTGTGGACTCCAGGCAGCAAGAAACGGAGAAATAATCTCACTGAGGCCCAGACTGCGGAAAACAGCCATCGTCTGCCAATAGACAAAACCACCCACCAGACTTATGGTTAGAGGCCAGAGAAAGCCTTTATCACCGGCCAGGTTAACAGCCAAAAGGGAAATAAGAACAAGGATAAAAAAGGCACAGGAAAAAGCTCTACGAAATTCCGCTTCCAACAAGAATCTGTTAGCTGAAGCCCCCATGCTGGCCAGGTCCTGACTGTATAGCTTGAGCTCGGAACTGCTCATGGTGGCTGGTTCTTTCCACTCTCTCATAAAATATTCTTCAGCTCCTTTTAAGGCCAGTTCCCGGGACTCAAAACGAATATGACTTGAAGCCTCCTGGGTAAATTTTCTTGACCAGCCTGAAATAAGCTGCAGGCTATCTTTTTCTATCTTAGCCTGCTTGGCAAAAGTAATTTCTTGCAGCTGAAAATGTTTTTCTTCCAATTCTATAATCAGAAAATTACCAATAGTCTTGGATTTGGGGTTTATAAAATCATAATGATAAAAACTTCTGC
>JACIYK010000112.1 GCA_014359965.1 Candidatus Aminicenantota bacterium | reverse complement strand
TATGATTCTAACTCAACCTTAGTTAAAGGAGGCGGCTATGGAAGCTAAGAAATTTATAGAAAGGGAGGTAGAAGAAATAAAGAAAACAGTTGGTTCCGGTAGAGCCATTTCGGCTCTTTCTGGAGGCGTGGACAGCGCCGTGGCCACCATCCTGGCGCACAAAGCTCTTGGCCCCCAGCTTAAAATTGTCTTCATTGACCACGGGTTAATGAGAGAAAATGAGCCTCAGGAAGTTAAGGTTGCCTTTCAGAGGCTGGGCATAGAGCTGGAAATTGTTGATGCCCACAATGAATTTTTTCAGGCCCTTAGAGGAAAAGTTGATCCTGAGGAAAAACGCAAGGCCTTCAGGTATGCCTTTTACAAGGTTTTTGGCCGGGAAGTCTTAAAAAGCAAGGCCCAATTCCTGATTCAGGGAACGATTGCTGCAGACATCATTGAAACAAAAGGCGGAATCAAAACACAGCATAACATCCTGGAACAAATCGGCATTGACCCAGAAAAAGGTTTCGGCTTTAAGGTTATTGAGCCTTTAAAAGAATTGTTTAAACATGAGGTTAGAGAAGTGGGTAAAGCCCTGGGGTTGCCTGAGCACATGTACAAGAGGATGCCGTTTCCAGGTCCAGCTTTAGCCACCAGAATTATTGGTGAAGTTACACCAGAAAGAGTGGCCCTGGTCCGCAAGGCCACAAAAATAGTGGAAGAAGAAGTGGCCGCTTTTCAGCCCTTCCAGGCTTTTGCTGTGTTGATGAACGACATGGGCACAGGTGTAGTTGAGGGCAAGAGAAAGTTTGGCCATATTATTATCGTGAGGTCAGTAGAAAGTCAGGATGCCATGACCGCACAGCCAACCCCTCTGCCCTGGGATGTGCTGACCAAGATTGCTCGCCGTATAACCGAAGAAATACCCGCCGTAGTGCGGGTGGCTTATGAGATAACTTCCAAGCCACCGGCTACTATTGAGTACATTTAAAAGGAGCTTTTTCCTCCTAGCTGGAAAATAAATTTTTTCTAATTATAAATTATAGATAAAATAACGATAAAAAAAGCCGGAGGTAAAAATGCCATTCGTCGGAAAGAAAAATCCAGCCAATCCCACCCTGGGAGTTTTTGTGCCCTGTGACCCGAGGATTGATGAAGAATCAAGGACCAGGGCTTTTAACATCGGAAGGATGACGGCCAGGCTACTGGCTAGGAACCTGAGAATGCCCGATGGCACAGCCCCAAACATATTCTATTGTTCTCATCTGGTTGATTCAGAAGCAACTGCTGATTCTGGTGCCCGTGAAATGAAAGAAGCAGGTGTGGAAGGTATTTTCATCGTTCCAGATACCTGGTTTTTCCCTGGCAAATCAGCCATGGCCCTTATCGCTCATTTTCCGGCTGACACGCCACTGGCCTGTGTTGGTGGCAATAATGCACCCAAGCCAGGAGTGGTGGGCATAGATGCTCTGGTTGGCGCCTATGCCCAGACGGGCCGTATGTGTCAGATGGTCATCGGCCACATGCCGGAAACAGGTCTGGAGCCTGAATTTGACGCCACAACAGCCGAGCAGATTGTGGACCTCGGTTATGCTATGCTCACTAGAGTGGCTTTAAGAGGAAAAAGGTTTGTAGCTATTGATACAGACTCCATGCAGATGGAAACAGCTTTGAACCATGTTCATGCTGCCAGGAAGTACTTTGGTCTGGAATCTACCCGGGAATCCATGAAGCTTTTTGCTGATATGCTTCAGAAGAAAGCCGGTTATGACCCGGAAGAACTAAAAGCGCTGCGGGATTGGGTTATCAACAAAAAATTCAAAAACCGCATTTTTACCAACACAGAAGAAATTAAAAAATACCAAAAAGCAGTGCTAACCGGAAAAGATGAAATCAAACCACCGGCCCTGACACCAGAAGACCGGAAAAAACTGGATGAGGGACTGGCGCTTTATCTGATTATCCGCAATTACCTTAAGGATGTAAACGCTATTGGCGGGGGATGGACCAGCCAGTTAGCTTGGGGGTCAGACCGCCGCGGCCTGCCACTTTCCACAGCCGACATTGCCGAATCACTTTTTAATTCCACAGAAGACCATACCGGTAAAAAGCCGGTCATACCATTTGCTACGGAAAACGACATTCAGGGTCTGCTGACCATGATTTTCTTCTGTTACCTGAGTGGTGGACAGCCTACGCTGTTCATGGATTTCCGCAAAGTTTATGAGCCATGGGAAATTAAGAAAAAGGCTGAAGAGTTAAAACTGGACCTTGGACCTTACCAGGAAGAAAAGTGGATGCAGCTGGGTTTTATCGATGGCAACAATTCCGGTTCAGCTTCGCTGGATTATGCGGAAAAAGCTTTTTTGTTTAAAGCCATAGAATATTATTTCCCCGGTCTTGGATTCTCTGTCTCGTTTATTTCACCGAAGGGAATAAAGGGGCTGGCGGGTAGGTTGGCCTATTCTGATTTAAGCGGGATGTTTACCATGATTTCGGGGGAAGCTGAAAGTGTGGAGCTACCTACACCTCTGGCAGAAGCGGTCTGTCAGGCTTCGGATTATTCCTGGCCCCATACTTTCGTCACCTTTGACCGGCTGCCAGCCAGTCTGGTAAAGATGGGTATACCGGCCAATCATTTCCACCTGGTTAGGGGGTTGAACAGAAGAAGGTGGCAGTATTTTTCAGATTACGCTGGAGTCCTTAATTACCGCTGGGAAAACCTACCTGAGTATGAAGAAGGACTTGACCGCCCGTTACCCATGCTTTATCGCTTAAACGGAGGAGAGGTAGTAGGTAAAATTCTTCAGACACGAGGCCGCCTCTGACGGAAGTCATTAATTTATTGACAGCTTAATTATAATTTGCTATTTTTTCTGCCTGTGGCGCTATCGTCTAGAGGCCTAGGACGGGTGGTTCTCAGCCATCAAACCGGGGTTCGAATCCCCGTAGCGCTACTTTTATTTTTTTCTGGGTAAAGCACTCAGCTTAGCCTTGTAATCTTCTTCGTCCTTCAGAGCAAAAGTCAGGTCTTTATTCATGTTTTCTAGCTGTTCCAAGTACCTGTTGTTCTGAAAAGTGGAGGGGTTCAGCTTCCAGGTATTAGGCGGGGAGAAAGTAAATACATAATAGACAAAAAAGCTTTTGTATGGGTAAACCCAGATTTCGGCTAAATTGGCCTGGATATCTTCTTTGGTCCGGTCCATGCCACCCTGGGCGCCGGTAATTCTACCTCCCTCAATTGCTTGCATCACCCAGTCAGTGTTCTGTTTGTAGTCAATGGAGGCCGGTGGCCCGTTAAGGAGGTAAACCCGGCCACGGTCTGTATTCCAGGGCTGGGCATGATTTTCAGTTTTATAAACTTTTTCAATATAGGACATCCGGTTATCAAATTGTTCTTTAGCTACTGGCTGCCGGGCTTCCCAGAAGAGCTTTTGGAATTCCAGCTTTCCTTCTGGAGTAAGATGCTTGTATGTCTCTCGTTCGTAGTCGTGCATGATGTAATAATGCTTGGCATACCAGGGGTCTTTAGATGGCAAAGAATTTATCCCGCAGGCTGAAGCTAAAATAATAAAGCCGAGAAGCAAAACCCATAAATTTTTATTCATTGTGATCCTCGCTTTTTTTCTTAGCTTACAGATATAAATTAACATCCTGTTAGAACCCTGTCAAAGAGAATTTATCTGTTTACTTAACTTTACAATTTCCGGGAAAATGTGGTAGAGAAAAAAGGGGATAGGCTATGAAAAGAAAAACAATTAGAGGTCTGGAGGGAGCCGTCTTTTCTTTGCTGGTTTTAATTTTTGCCCTTAGAAGCGTCTCTCTAATTCAGCTTAAATCTCCGCGAGAATTTCAAAAAGGCATTTCTTTTACTGGCTATACAAAAAATGCCTATAGCACCTGGGCGGCGCAGGAATCTTTGAAACGGTTAAAAAAGACTAATGCCCGCTGGATTTCCCTTCTGGTCACTGCTTATCAGGACAACATTAATGCCAATATAATTGATTATAATGGTTATAACACTCCAGCCGATGATTCGCTGATGGGGATCATAGACTATGCCCATCAACTTGGCCTTAAAGTTATGCTCAAACCGCACGTGGATTTACTTAACGACCCGGACCACTGGAGAGGCCAGATTGGAGCGAATTTTAGCGAAGCTGACTGGCAGATGTGGTTTTCTTCCTACCGTCAGTTTATCCTTCACTATGCTGAACTCGCTAGACAATGCCAGGTAGAACAATTCTGTATTGGCTGTGAACTGGATGGTACAGTCAGAAGGCTTTCAGATTGGAAGAACATCATCCAGGAAATCAGACAAGTCTATGGCGGACGCCTGGTCTATGCGGATGACCAGCTGGAGAGTAATCCAGAGGCCGTGCAGTTCTGGGATGAGCTTGATTACATAGGTCTGGACCTCTATCCCACGCTAACCTCCTCTGTTAATCCTTCAGTTTCTGAGCTTTGCCAGGGCTGGGAAAAATTATTGCCAAAAATAAAGCTTCTTTCTGCCAGATGGGCCAAAAAGGTCATAATTACAGAAATAGGTTACAGGAGCGTCAGAGGAGCAGCTCAAAACCCCTGGGACTGGCAGAAAAACGGACTGGTTGACCTGGTCGTGCAGAGAAAGTGCTACGAAGCGGCCCTGAGAATGGTAGCTGGCCGCAGCTACTTGGCTGGCATTTTCTGGTGGCAGTGGTTTCCGGATTTATCTATCGGCGGGCCGGCCGATACTTCCTACACGCCTTTTGGGAAACCAGCAGAAAAAGTATTAACTCTGAGATTTTTACTGCCCATGTAGTACCGACTCTATCTGATGGCCAGAACTAGGTTTTTTGACAATTCTGGTCTAAACTGATATTTCTTTATTCTCTATTTTTTAATCGGCCGTAAGGAGAAAAAATGGAAAAGCTGGTAGAATCCGTCAGACAGAGTTTCGTTCGTAAGTTTGGACGCCGCCCGGTGATGATTGCCTCACCAGGTCGAATAAATTTAATAGGTGAGCACACCGATTACAACGAAGGGTTTGTATTGCCTGGTGCTACGGATAGGGTAGTAGTCATGGCTGTAGCCGAAAGAGATGACGAACTTTGCCGTTTCTACTCTCTTGATTTTGACCAGTCCTATGAAACCACTCTCAACCGCCTGCAGAGAAGCCCTCTGCGTTGGCCGGATTATCTGCAGGGTGTACTGGATCAGTTTCTAAAGGCCGGGTACAGAATAAAAGGAGTTGACCTGGTTTTTGGTGGGAATATTCCCATTGGAGGCGGAATGTCCTCCTCAGCGGCCGTAGAAGGTGGTATGGCTTTTGCTCTAAATTATCTTTATCAGCTTGGCCTCGACCTTTTGACCCTGACCAGGATAGCCCAGAAAGCGGAAAACGAGTTTGTCGGGGTAAAGTGTGGCATCATGGACATGTTTGCTAACCTCCACGGACAGGCAAAAAAAGTAATGAAAATAGATTGCCGGACCCTGGAGTTTGAGTACTTCCCTTTTGAAAGAGAAGATGTCCGTGTGGTAATCAGCGATACCATGGTCAGGCGTGAGTTAGCTTCCTCGGAATACAACGTCAGAAGAAGACAGTGTGAAGAAGGAGTTAAAATTCTTCAAAAATATTATCCGGCTGTTAAAAGCCTGCGAGATGTGACACTGGAGATGCTGGAGACGCACCGCCAGGAATTTGACCCAGTGGTCTGGAAAAGGTGTGCTTACGTAGTGAGAGAAAACCTGAGAGTGGAAAAAGCTTGTCAGGACCTTAAAAACAATGATTTTGTAGCTTTTGGCCAGAAGATGAACGAATCCCACGAGGGGCTTAAAAACGACTACGAAGTCAGCTCGGCCGAGTTAAACATCCTGGTAGAATCTGCCAGGCAGGTGCCGGGGGTGTTCGGCTCCAGGATGATGGGAGCAGGCTTCGGCGGCTGCACCATAAGCCTGGTGGAGGCCGGTGCGGTTGATATCTTCAGGGAAAAGGTCTCTGCTGACTACCAAAAACAGACCGGTAAAGAGCCAGCCGTTCACGTGGTCAGAGTTGAAGCCGGTACGCGGTTACTGGAATAAAATACAAATAAAACAGCCTGAGTCCACGGGGAATTGCCTTGGAAGAGCCGCTGTTGCCTTTTGACCCGCAGACCAGATCCTCTGAAGTTGAAGCTCTGGTCATGTCCGGACTCAGCCGGCGGTATTATCGGTTCCGGGCGGGCGGGTTTTATGGTGGCATTATCACGGCTGATGCTGTGGGCTGCAATTTTCTCTGTGCCTACTGCTGGAATTACCGGCGCCACCTCCACCCCGAGGCCGCAGGCCGCTTTTATTCTCCAGAAGAAGTGGCTGAGAACTTAAGCAGGCTTTTTAAGAAAACTGGCCTGCGCCAAGCCAGACTGAGCGGAGCAGAACCAATTCTGGGCGAATCCTCTTTTCAGCATGTCATTGAGTTAGTGAGGCTGCTTCAAGAAATTATTCCGGGACTGCGTTTCATCCTGGAGACCAACGGCTTTATTCTCGGACGGAACCTCAGTCTGTGCCGGGAACTGGGGAAGATTAAAAGATTGGTGGTCAGGGTTTGCCTTAAAGCAACGGACCGGGATAAGTTTCAGGTTATCACCGGCGGCCGGCGGGAAGCCTTTCTGGATACTCTGGAAGCTTTGAGAAATCTGAAAAGATACGGAGTGGAGTGCTGGCCCGCCATCAACCGGAATTTGTTTGAGATTGAAGAACTGAAGCGCTTCCAGCGTTTTCTGGCGGCTAATTATGGCTGTGCTGACCTGGAGCTGGAAGAGCTGATGGTCTATCCTTTTGTGGAAGAAAACCTAAGAAAAAGGGGACTAGCTCTAAACTTTGGCCATTTTTCGTAACACTTTTTTTAAATTTTTATTACTGAATTTTACCCCTGGCTTTGTTTCCTCAGCAGCCAGGAAACTTTTTAACTTTCTTCTCTGAAGAAAAAAATGGCAGCTCCGGAGGGGGAGGAGCTGCCTGTCTATAAAAGAAGGAGGGTTTTGGGGAGGTGGCTGGGAAGCTAGGATTCGAACCTAGATAACATGATCCAGAGTCATGTGTCCTACCGTTGGACGACTTCCCAGCGTTGCTATAAATATAGCCAATTCTGCGATAATTTTCAAGACCCCTGGGCCCAAAATTCCGCTATTATTTGCTGGTTAATCGACTCTGTGGTATAAAATTAAGCCAAAGATAAAAAGCAAAAGAATGAAGAGTAAATACATCAATTACGCAGTTATTTTTTTAATTACCCTGGTTTTTCTCTGGTTTTTCTTTCGTAACATAAACTGGGTGGAGACTTGGCAGCAGCTGGGGAGGGCCAATGGACCGTTGATGCTGATCACTTGTCTTCTGATACCGCTACATCTTATTACTCGCGCTATCCGCTGGAAGTTTTTGCTCTGGCCTTTAAAGAGAGAACTCCGTCTTTGGAATGCTATCGAAGCTAACACGGTTGGTTTTACGGTGACTCTTCTTTTTCCAGGAAGAGTTGGCGAGCTTGTTCGCCCCCTCTATCTGGCAAGGAAAGAAAAACTGAGCACTCCTTATCTTATTGGCACTATTGTGGTAGAAAGAACTTTTGACTTATTTGCTAACTGTTTTTTACTGGGACTCTTCTTGCTGGGCCGGCCTCTTTATTCTTTTTATCTCCAGGAGAGACCGGAAGCGTTAAGGCATCTTTATTTCTGGGGAAAAGCCGGAGTCATCTTATCCATTTGCCTTTTTCTGGTTATCATTTCCCTTTATTTTCTTAAAGAAAAAGCCAGGAAAGTTATCTCTTTTCTGGCCAGACCCTTTCCGGAAAAATTACGCGGCCGGGTAGAAATGTTCGGTCTGGAATTCCTGGAAGGACTTAAATTCTTTCATTCAGTCGTTCATTTGCTGGGTTATTTTGTTCTGTCGCTTGTAGTTTGGCTGGGCATTAGCTTTTTTTACTGGGTATTTTTTCTGGCTTACGGTCTAAAGATACCCTATTTCTTAAGCCTCCCCTATGTCTTCCTGACCATGATAGGCGCCTCCATACCAACTCCTGGTATGGCCGGTGGGTTTGATTATTTTAGCAAACTTGGCCTGACTGCTCTTTATGGCCTTGACCAGAACCTGGCGGCCGGAATGACCATCGTCATTCACTCGGCCCAGATTCTGGTGACTTGTGTGCTTGGTTATGCTATATTATGGAAAAATGGGCTCACGCTGATGCAGGTGAGAAATCTGGGAGAAGAGAAAGAAAAATGAGGTGTCCGTACTGCGGCTTTCTTGAAAGTAAGGTAATTGATTCCAGGGAAAGCCAGAAGGGACTTTCAATCCGACGTCGCCGGGAGTGTTTGTCCTGTAAGAAAAGGTTTACTACCTATGAGCGAATAGAAGAAATTCCTTATATGGTGGTAAAGAAGGACGGCACGCGGCAGCC
>JACIYK010000111.1 GCA_014359965.1 Candidatus Aminicenantota bacterium | reverse complement strand
TATAGTAGGTAGAATCCTCACCGGAGTCATGACAGCACTCCTGTTTTCGGCTGAAGGAACCAAACAAAATATTCAAGCACAGGGCACTGAATTCCGCAAGACCGCAAGGCGTCTACGGCGGCAGTTTGGAGTTCAAAGAGTTTTTCTAAAGATTTTTGTTTTCCTAGAAAAGAAGCCAGGTTGGGGCGAGCTGAGCCAGCAGCGTTATCGTTTAAACCGAGGTCCTCCAGGTCATCCCAGAGCTGAAAAGCAAGCCCTAGGTTATAGCTGTATTTTTTTACTGCCTCAAGCTCAAAAGCTTCAGCTCCAGCCAGACGGGCACCACCGACTGCGGCGGCCATGATCAAGCCGGCTGTTTTTTTTAGGGCAATTTTTTGATAATTTTCCTGTTTTTTGTCTTCTGGTCGGAAACTTATATCCAGCCATTGGCCTTCAATCATGCCAGCTGGTCCGGCGGCGGCAGCCAGCTCTTTGATAAAAAGGTCTTTTAAAACCGGGTTTTCCCGAGGCACGGGCGCTTCAGCCAGGACCTGGAAGGCAAGAGTGAGCAGGGCGTCTCCGGCCAAAAGGGCCAGAGCTTCACCAAATTTCCGATGACAGGTCGGCTGACCCCGTCGGAAATCATCATTATCCATAGCCGGTAGGTCATCATGTATTAGTGAATAGTTGTGAATAAACTCTATGGCACAAGCATAAGGCAAAAGAACTTCTTCCTGGCCCCCGAAATATTCACCGCAGCTCAGCAATAAAAGCGGGCGGAACCTTTTTCCGCCGCTCAGAACGGCGTAGCGCATGGCTTCAAAAACCGGAGTATCGGAAGCAAAAAGATATTGCTGGAGGGCTTTTTCTAGCCTTGCTTTTTTCTGTTTAAGGTAAACCTCTGGTTCCATGCTTTTTTCAGAAGTTCAAAAATCTTCCTCTTTTTGTTCGATCTCTTCTGCTTTTTCTTCTTCTTCAGTCTCCTGGAAAGTTTCCAGGTTGAAATCCTGAGCTCTGATTTCTCCCTTTTCATCTTTGAGAAGGATTTCCACTTTTTTCTCTGCTTTGTCCAGTTCTTGACGGAGAAAGCGAGCGAGCTTCACCCCTTTTTCAAAGAGTCCCAGCGATTCATTGAGGGACATTCCCCCTTTTTCCAGTCTGGCTACGATATGCTCCAGTTCGGCTAAGGCTTTTTCAAAATTCATCTCTTTGCTTTTTGTATTCATTTTTTCTCCTTGATGAATTTTGACTCAATTTTAGCCCTGGGGTCAACCTCTTTGACCTGGCAGTTAAGCTGTCCCTGGTAGAAAGAAACCTGGATTTCTTCACCAGGAACAGCTTCTGTAGCTTTCAGAAGTGGTCTTAACCCTCCGGCTTTCCAGCAGATAGCATAACCTTTCTTCATAATGTTCAACGGTGAAAGGTTATCAAGGGCTGAGGACAGGTTTTCCCAGGTAGAGTTGAGTTCTTTAAGTCTAATCTCCATGGCATGACGGAGCTGCTGCAAAAGGAAATTAGTACGTGCTTTATCTTCAGATAGCTTCTGTTTTTTTTCCCGGACAATTTTCCAGGCCTTCATTTCCAGCTCATCTATTTTCTGGGCTAAACTCATCAATCGCAGCTCAAAGTTCTTGAAAATGCGGTGTTCAGCCAGGAAAGTGACCCGGGATTTAAGACCCTCAATGAGGTATTTTTGAGCCTGAGTCAAGCGGGTGGTCAGATTTTGTATTTTATCTCTGAATTCTTCTTCTTTGGCCACGACCATTTCCGCGGCGGCCGAGGGAGTAGAAGCTCTGATGTCAGCCACAAAATCCGCGATGGTAAAATCTATTTCATGGCCGACGGCGGAAATGACCGGTTTGGTTTTCATGCAGTTAAAAATAGCCCGGGCGACGATTTCTTCGTTAAAGGCCCAGAGGTCTTCTACCGAACCACCGCCTCGTCCGACAATGACCACATCTATGTCGTCCCGACGGCTAAAATAATTAAGCCCCTCGGCAATGTTTTCTGCTGCGCCTCCACCCTGGACCAGGGAAGGATAGATGATGATGTGCAGGCGGTTAAAACGCCGCTCAATGATGCGCAGGATGTCCCTGATGGCTGCTCCTGTAGGAGAGGTAACGATGCCAATCTTTTTAGGTAGAAGGGGAAGCTTCTTTTTGTATTTCTGGTCAAACAGTCCTTCAGCTTTAAGTTTCTCTTTGAGCTGTTCGAAAGCTATCTGCAGAGCCCCTTTCCCTTTTGGTTCAAGCTTTTCTACTACCAGCTGGTATTCGCCGCGTGGTTCGTAAACCGTGATTCTTCCGCCGCAGATAACCTTCAAACCGTTTTTCAGTTCAAACCTGGGCTTGAGTGGAGTCAGGCGGCTGGCAGACAGAAGTTTCAGAGCATCTGAACGAAATAGAACAGCTCGCAGCTGGTATTCTTCTTTGGAACTATCGTCTTTCAGAGTGAAGTAGTAATGGCCTGAAGTAGGCTGACGGAGGTTGGAAATTTCACCCTCAACCCAGACAAAAGGGAATGAACTTTCCAGGTCCAGGCGTATTAACCTGGTCAGCTCACCAACGGTATAAACCTTGTCAGGAATTACCAGGCTTTCATTCATCACCGGTCTTTTCCTCGATTAAGGTTTCTCGCTTAATGGACAGGGCCCGTCCATTTTCGGGGTTTATGGCGATAAACACGGCACACAAGATAAGCCCGTCAGAAGCTGGTTCAAAACGCTGTGGCCTGGAAGTCAAAAAGCGCTGCAGTGCCTGTTCTGGTTTCATACCGATAACTGAGTTCAAACCGCCAGCCATACCAACATCAGTCAGGTAGGCGGTGCCACCGGGTAAAATCCTTTCGTCAGCGGTGGGAATGTGCGTGTGTGTTCCTATAATTGCTGATACCCGACCATCCAGAAACCAGCCCAGAGCTTGCTTCTCCGAGGTGGCTTCAGCGTGGAAGTCAATGATGATAATTGGGGTTTCAGCCCTGAGCCTTTCTATTTCCTCTTCTGCTGTACGAAAGGGACAGGAGATGGGTTCCATGAAAACCCGGCCCTGAAGGTTGAGTACAGCTGCTTTCTGACCGTGTTCATCTTGAAAAATATAAGAGCCGTGACCTGGATTTCCGGGAGGATAATTGGCGGGTCTTAAGAGTCTTGGTTCCCGGTCCAGATAGCTTAAAGCTTCTTTTTTATCCCAGATGTGGTTGCCTGAAGTCAAAACATCAGCCTGGAATAGCAGTTCCCGGCCTATTTCTTCGGTCAGACCGTTTCCGCCGGCCGCGTTTTCCGCGTTGACGATAACCAGATCAGGCTGATACTTTTTTTTCAATTCCGGAAGAAACCGCGATAGGGCTCTTCTGCCGGGCCGGCCGATGACATCGCCAATGAAAAGGACATGGAATTTATCTGGCATATTCCACAGCCCTCATTTCTCGTATGACCATAACTTTAATCTGCCCGGGATAGTCAAGCTCGTCTTTTATCTTCTGGGCAATATCCCGGGCAATGACTGCCGCCCGGTCATCCGAAACTTTCTGAGCATCCACGATAATCCTGATTTCCCGGCCGGCCTGCAGAGCAAAGGCTTTGGCTACGCCTTCAAAAGAAGTGGCGATCTGTTCCAGCTTTTCCAGTCTCTGGATGTAGGTTTCCAGAAGTTCGCGTCTGGCTCCTGGCCTGGCGGCAGACAGGGTATCGGCAGCCTGAACCAGCACTGCTTCTACAGACGGGAAATCAATATCCCGGTGATGAGAAGCAATGGCCTGAACCACAGCTTCGGACTCGCCGTATTTTTTAGCCAGCTCTACAGAAAGCTCCACATGAGTGCCTTCGTAATCTTTATCCACAGCCTTGCCAATATCATGAAGCAATCCAGCTCTCAGGGCTACATTCACATCTGCACCCAGTTCTCTGGCCATAAGGGCAGATAGAAGAGCCACTTCCTTAGAATGCTGGAGAACATTCTGGCCGTAACTGGTTCTGTATTTCAGCTTGCCAAGGTATTTGATCAGTTCTGGGTGCATGTTCTGAATGCCCAGTTCCAACAGGGTATTTTCGCCTTCCTGCTTTATTTTTTCTTCCAGCTCCACTTTAACCTGTTCCACAATATCTTCTATGCGCGCTGGATGTATACGCCCGTCAGCTACTAATTTTTCTATTGCCATCCGGGCAAGTTCCCGACGCAACGGGTCAAAGCTAGAAAGAATGACGGCTTCAGGAGTATCATCAACGATTATGTCCACGCCGGTAGCCATTTCTAAGGCTCTGATGTTACGACCTTCCCGCCCGATAATCCGTCCCTTCATGTCATCAGAAGGTAGGTCCACGACCGAGACCGTGGTTTCTACCACGTGTTCAGCAGCCGAACGCTGGATGGCGTTAGAAATTATTTCTCGAGCCAGAGCTTTACTTTTTTCTCTGGTTTCTTCCTCTATTCTTCTTATAGTCTGTATGGCCTGCAGCTTGGCTTCTTCTTCAATTTTCCTGATGAGCATATTTTTGGCTTCTTCCTGGGTCAGCCCGGATATTCTTTCCAGCTCCTCGGTTTGCTTCTGCAGGGTTTCAGTTATTTTCTGTTCTAAAAGTTCCAGCTCTTTCTCTTTGGAATAGATACGCTTTTCCTTGAGAGAAAGGTCTCTTTCTTTTCTTTCTAAGTGCTGATATCGCCTTTCTAAGGTCTCTTCTTTGTGCAGCAGGCGCCGTTCGAGTTCGGCCAGCTTGCGTCTTTTCTCTCTGGTCTGGGCTTCAAAGTCTGCCTGCCTGGCGGCGTCTTTCTCTCTGGCCTCCAGTTCAGCCTGTTTTTTAATTCTTTCCGCTTCCTGCGTGGCATGGGCTAAAATTTCCCGGGCTTTTTCTTCAGCCTCCAGAATACTTTTCAACCCCCTGCTTCTTTTTAGCAAAAGAAAAATCAGAACGAGAAAAATTAAGGATAACAGGGGAATCCCCACAGTTAATATAATCTTCGTCATCGCGACCTCCTTCAGGACCTCAGGGCCAAAGGAGGAGAAGGCAGGTCAGGTCCTTACTCTGGAATTAGCTCTGTCAACCGCCCCTTAATTTTCTTGTGGTTATGACCACAGAAATAAACCTTTGATGAGGTATTAGACTGGTCAACCAATCTATCAAAAGAAAAATAAACAAAATCTTCTAAATTAAGGGGTAAGTTTTTCCAGAGATTTAAAATTATGGTCATTTTCTTTTACCTGAACCTCAATTTGAGCCAGCTCCTCTTCCAACCGGTCAAGAGCTTTGTTCAGCTGGGCCACGGTTCTTTCAGCCGCAAAAAGTTCATCGGCAATATTCATGGCAGTTAGAACCGCAATCTTGGCCACATCTCCTGACCTGGACTTTACGGCCACTTCATGCATTTTCTGATCCACATAATCGATAAGCTGGCTGATGTATCTTTCGTCTTCTTCTCCTTTGACGCAGATCCTGTATTTATTTCCAAATATTTCTGCTTCTATTATTTTTTCCTTCATATACCAAGTTTTTCAATCTGAGCGATGAGAGCTTCTATCCGGTTTTTAACAGATTCTTTTTCTTCTCTCAGCTGTTTGACCTCTTCTTCCAGGGCAGCAGCTTTTTTGAGCCTTTCTTCCAGATCCTTTCTTTCCGCCTTTATCTGTTTTAGCTCTTCTTTGAGTCTGGCGTTTTCAGAAAAAAGGCGAGAAAAGCTCTCTGCCAGCTGTGAGATTTTGCCCTCTAGTATTTTAATCCTCTCAAGTTCTGATGTCAATTTCGCCTCCTCATCTCAGCTGAATCTTGAGTGAGGTTTTCAGCTGAGAGGTTATCTGCATCATGGCCCGGTCAATTTCTTCTGCCTGGAGCGTCCGGGATTGATGACGGAAATAAAAACGAACTGAAAAACTGATCTTGTCTGCCGGTATGGATTTCCCCTTAAACCGGTCATATATCTCAAAACTTTCCAGGTAAGGTACGTTGATTTTTTGCAGCTTCTGGTATACGTTCTGGTAAGAAATGGTTTCGTCGACCAGAAAAGAAAGATCGCGGCTTACCCGCGGGAATCTGGGCACAGGTTTGAAAGTAAAGGTGCGAGCTGGCCTCTGGAGAACAACTTGAAGATTTATTTCGGCGGCAAAAACATTTTTCTCCAGCTCATAGATTCTGGCCAAATCAGACCGGATAAGCCCCAGAAAACCTAGTGGTTCGTTCTTGAGTAAGATTTTAAGGCTATGTCCGGGTTCAAAAAATGAATTGTCAACAGGTTCAAAAGATAGCTGGTCAAAGCCCAAGTAATGGAACAGACCTTCTACTGCCCCTTTAAGCACGAAGAAATCCGTTTCTTTCCGAGGTGATAGCCAGGACTGCTCTTCCCGAACGCCGCTGGTCAGAATGCCCAGCCTCAATTCTTCCCGGTGCTTTTCTCCCTCTTCTTCCCAGAAATAGATGTTTCCTGCTTCAAAAATATGAACACCGGTGGCTTCCCGGTTGAAATTCCAGGCAGCTGTTTCCATCAGCCCCGGCAAAAGGGACGTTCTCAAGATGGAAAAACGTGCCGAAATAGGATTTTTCAGGGCAATGGGTTGATAACCGGTTTGCCAGAGCTTTTCTTTTTCCGGGTCCGCAAAGCTGAAGTTGATAACTTCATCAAAGCCATGGTGGAAAAGTATTTCTTTTACTTTCCAGATTTTATCTCTTTTTCTGTCTGCTGGTGGCAACTCAAAAGTATTAACCGGTGTAACCTCACTCGGAATCCTGTCGTAGCCAAAGAACCGGGCAATTTCTTCAACCAGGTCAGCTTCTCTTTCCAGGTCCAGGCGGAAGGTTGGAATTTCTACGGACCAGACTTCTTTTCTTTCTTCTTTCAGTTTAAGTCCTAGTCCAGAAAGGGTTTTGATCACAAGCTCAGTGGGTATTTTTACACCCAGTAATTCGGTTATCCTTTTAAGCCTAAGGGTTATGGTGCGGTTTTTTTTCGGGATGGAGTAAACATCGAGCATTTCCCTTGAAACCCGACCACCAAATTTAGCCAGAAGAGCAGCTGCCATCCTGGCTGCTTCAGGTGCAGCGTTAATATCCACCCCTCTTTCAAACCGGTAAGAAGCATCTGTGCTGAGCCCCAGCTGTTTGGCTGTAAGCCTGACTGAAACAGGGTCAAAATTAGCACTTTCAATGAAGACATCCACTGTGCTTTCGTTAATGCCTGACCCTTCCCCGCCAATAACACCGGCAATGGCCACCGGTTTAAGCTCGTCAGCGATAACCAGCATCTGCGGAGCAAGTTCTACCTTCTGTCCGTCAAGGGTGGTAATAGTCTCACCCTTGCGGGCTCTTCTGACAATTATCCTCTGGCCGGCTAATTTGTGCAGGTCAAAGGTGTGTATGGGTTGTCCAAGAGCAAAACAGACATAATTGCTTACGTCTACGATATTATTTATAGGCCTGAGGCCAACAGCTTCTATTCTTTTCTTCAGCCATTCTGGAGAAGGTCCAACCTTTACTCCTTTTACCACCAGGCCGCAGTATCTCGGACAGAGCTGGGGGTCAAGGACTTGAATATCCACCAGGTCAGCAGTTTTTTGCTCGAGCTCCGGATAAGTCCAGCTTTTTTGCTTCAGGGGTAGGTCGAGAAGTGTGGCGATTTCTCTCGCTACACCCAGATGGCCGAGAGTATCTGGCCGGTTGGCATAAGTTTCAATTTCATAAACCGTATCCCCTGCTAACTCTTCCATGGACTCAACCATCAGGCCGATACGGTTAAGACAATCAGCCAATTCCCGAGGGGAAATTTTTAGGTCAACATATTCTTTAAGCCATTCGTATGATATTTTCATCTTCGGTTAAATTGCCTTAAAAATCTCAGGTCATTTTCGTAAAAGTAACGTATTTCCGGTATCTGGAAAGCAAACATGGCCGTACGGTCAATACCGAGGCCGAAAGCCCAGCCAGAATATTTTTCCGGGTCTATGTTCACGTTTTTAAAAACCTGGGGGTCAACCATGCCGGCCCCTAGAATTTCTTTCCAGCCTGTTCCGCCGCAAACTCTGCAAGCCGGGTCTTCTCCATGACAGACGATGCATTCAATGTCCACCTCAGCCGATGGTTCGGTGAAAGGGAAAAAGCTCGGCCGGAAGCGAAGTTTTATTTTCTCGCCAAACAGAGCCTTGATGAAAAATTCCAGTGTGCCTTTTAGATGAGCAAAGGTAATACCGGTGTCCACTACTAGACCTTCTACCTGGTAAAACATAGGAAGATGAGTGGGGTCTGGCGTCTCGCGGCGGAAAACTTTTCCCGGGATGATGATTCGAATAGGAGGTTTCTTCTTCTCCATAACGCGTATTTGTACAGGCGAGGTGTGAGTGCGCAGCAGCAGGTTATCGTTGATGTAGAGTGTGTCCCAGGCATCTCGGGCTGGATGGTGAGGTGGGAAGTTTAGCGCTTCAAAATTGTAATAATCAGTTTCAATTTCCGGCCCCTCTTCTACGGAGAAACCCATGGAA
>JACIYK010000110.1 GCA_014359965.1 Candidatus Aminicenantota bacterium | reverse complement strand
CGTCGAACCTTGATCTTGGCCTTGCCGCCACGCATTCCGTAATCGAGAGCGATGACCTTGGCCTGCGTCTCCGAGAAGTCAGGGTGGGGGCCGACCTCCAGGGTCACCTCGGAATGCCAGTCGCGATCTTCATCGGCGGATCAATTTGGAGATGAAAAATTCGTCAAAGAGGCTTTGTTAAAAAAAGGTAAAAACATTAACCTGGTGCAGAGAACTAAGGCCGAGGATGACCTGGCCGTGGCGGCCGCCTCTATTCTGGCTCGGGCCGAGTTTTTATACCGGCTGAAAAAGTTATCGGAAGAAGTGGGCCTGGAGCTGCCCAAAGGGGCCTCTCCTCTGGTGGAAGAGGCAGCGGTGAAACTGGTCAGGCAGTTTGGACCAGAGGTTCTGTCCCGGGTGGCTAAGCTGCATTTTAAGACCACGGAGAAAGTGTTAAAAGCTGCGGGCCTTTAAGGCAAACAATGGAGAAGAGTTTAATAAAAAAATAAAAAAAACCAGCCATTGGAGAGAGGCACAGATGATAGCCGAACTTAAGTTAACCTACCCGCCAACCGAGAAACTTTATTTTCAGGATGCGTACCTCAAAGAATTTACTGCCCGGGTTATCGGACGGGAAACGATGGACGACCATCCGGTGGTTATCCTGGACCGCACTGCCTTCTATCCGGAGTCTGGCGGTCAGCCACACGACCTGGGCTGGCTGAATGGGGTCAGAGTTATTAGGGTAGAAGAAGAGGGAGAGGTGATTCTACATTTTCTGGAAGAAGAGTTGAGCGGAGAGGAAGTTAACGGCCTGATAAACTGGAGCCGACGTTTTGACCACATGCAGCAGCATACTGGTCAGCACATTCTATCTCAGAGTTTTTATGAAATTGTTAAAGGTGAGACGCTTTCTTTTCATCTGGGCCAGGATGAATCCAGCGTTGAAATCAGCCTGCCCAGTATTCAGGAAAAAACCCTGGCCGAAGTGGAAGAGCTGGCTAACAGAATTGTTTTTTCTGACCTAGAAATCAAGAGCTATTTCTTGACTGAAGATAAAATCAACACCATTCCCTTGCGCAAGCCGCCGAAGAAATCCGGTCTCATCAGGGTGGTGGAAGTGGATAGGTTTGATTATTCGGCCTGCGGTGGTACTCATTGCCGGAGAACCGGAGAAGTTGGCCTGATTAAAATCCTAAGGCAGGAGAAAATCAGGGGCAACCTCAGGTTTTATTTTGTCTGCGGTTTTCGCAGTCTATGGGAGTTTGAAAAACGGCGGGTCTGGTTACAGAATACCGCCCGGCTTTTTTCTGCAGAAGAAGGCGAGGTTCAGAACTGTGCAGAAAAAACTCTGACGGAGCTAAAAAACTTAAAGAAAAGACAGAAAAAATTAGAGGAAAAACTGGCTCTTTATGAAGCAAAAGAAATACTGCAGAGCAGCCAGGAAAAAATCATCAGCGGAATTTTCCCGGAGAAATCTCCAGAAGAGATTAAATTCCTGGCATTGAACCTGATTCACCAGGCTGAGCTGCTGGCGGTCTTCGCCGCTTTTAGAGACCCGTATCTGCATCTGGTGCTGGCCGCTTCGGATGGCTTAAAGGTTGATGTCCGGGAAGTGATAAAAATTCTGCAATCGGAAGTAAACATTAAGGGCGGCGGCAGTCCTAGCCTGGTAGAACTGGTAACGCCCGAAAAAGATAAAGGCGAAAAAATTCTGTCTTTGGCTGTCAATTACCTGAAAAACCAGATCGGTGCTCAGTTTAATGCAGAAGGCAATAAATAGAATATTTTAGGGTGCAGGCAGTTTTTTTTACTCGTACCGCAGACAGACAATGGGGTCCATTCTAGCCGCTTTCTGGGCCGGGAAAATGCCGAAAAACAAGCCCACGGTCATGGAGACAGAAAGTCCCAGAAATACAGACCACCAAGTAACGGCCGCTGGAAGCGGTGTGATTGATTTGATGACCAGTGAAAGCCCAAAGCCAATAAAAATGCCAATAACTCCGCCCAGGCTGGTCAGTACCATAGCTTCAATCAGGAATTGCTTAACAATGTCGCGGGCTCGAGCACCAATAGCCTTACGAATGCCTATTTCCCTGGTTCTTTCTTTAACTGCTACCAGCATGATGTTCATAACCCCGATACCACCTACCAGAAGGCCGATGGAAGAAATAACAATCATAACTATAAAGGCTGCGCCGGTAATCTGATTGTAAAGACTTAGTAAGGTTTCCTGAGTGAAGACAGCAAAATCGTTGGGTTTGTTTGGCGGAACCTTTCTTCTCAATCGAAGCAGGTTGGTTACCTGCTCAATAGTTTCGTTAATTTTCGTCGGGTCAGAAGGAATGACGGTTATTTGCAGTGAACTTTTGTCGTAAGGAAAATACTTCATTAATGAAGTATAAGGAATGACCACCAGGTTATCGCGGCTCTGGCCAAACATCTGGCCACGTTTGCCCATAACTCCAACTATGGTAAATTTTTCCGGTCCGACACGCAGTTCTTTACCGACCGGGCTCATATGGGGGAAAAGTGCATCGGCCACTTCAGTGCCAATCAGGCAAACTCTAGCGCTGTGTCTTACTTCGGCTCCGGTGAAGCTCCGTCCTTCTTGAGGTAAATACACTGAATAAACAGTGTTGAAATTTTCGTCGGCGCCAAAGATGATAGCGTTATCACTTTTCAGGTTCTGGTATTTGACTTCCGGCAGTCTTGAAAAATCCGGGGTCAACTGAATGGTCATAGCTTTGACCAGCGGGCATTCCTGAAGGATGGCTTCTGCATCTTCAATGGTCAGGTCCTTGCGCTGTCTTTCTTCTTCAGAGGGCATACCTACCTGTACCGGTTCATTTTTCTGGATAATAATCAGGTTGCTGCCGATTCTTTCAATTTCCCCAGCGATGCTCTGGTTTAATCCCTGAATGACAGAGACCATGCCGATGACCGTCATCACACCGATAACAATTCCCAGGGTGGTGAGAAACGAACGCAGTTTGTGAGTTTTGATAGAATCCAGGGCCATGGAAAAGATTTCCAGGAACAATCTGGTCCGGACTTTCATTGTTCTGACCTCAGGGCTTCCACAGGATTAAGCTTGGCTGCCCGGTTAGCCGGGTAAAGACCGAAGAAAAGGCCGACCATGGTGGACATCAGAATAGCCACAATGACAGAGACAGGGTCAATTTTTGAAGGCAGGGAAGTAGTGGCCGTGATGATTCTGGCAATAAGATAGCCGATTATGATACCGAGTAAGCCACCAAGACCGGAAAGAATGGCGGATTCTATGAGAAACTGGATGAGAATGTCTTTTCTCCTGGCACCTATGGCCATTCTGATACCAATTTCCTTAGTCCTTTCTGTAACCGAGACCAGCATGATGTTCATGATGACGATGCCACCGACCAGTAAAGCAATGGAAGAAATGGCTATCATGGCGAAGTAAATACCTGAAGTGGCTGATTTGTAGAATTGAATGAAGGTTTCCGAAGTCTGAAAGGCAAAATCATCCGGCTGTTTAAAGGTCCGTTTACGAGCAGAGCGAAGAATGGTCCGCACTTCTTCCATAGCTTTTTCCATGGCTTCAGGTGAGGAAGTATGGATGTTGATGCTGATGGTCCGGCGGCTGCCATAAATTTTTAAGAAAGTGGAGATGGGAATGCGTACGTAATTATCCTGGCTGAAGCCAAGAATTTTTCCCTTTTTTTTACCGACGCCAACTACTTCAAAATTTTGGTTTCCAACCTTAATCCAGCGACCAAGGGGATTGAGTCCGGGAAATAGCTTTTCAGCCACCTCGGCACCAATAATGCAGACAAAGCGCGAGCGGTCTTCGTCGTCCTGCAGAAAATGCCGGCCGGCTTCCAGTTCCAGGACCGAGCCAATTAGATGGTCTACGGCCGTAACGCCGGAAATGCTGACATCTTTAACCATCTGCCGGCCGTACTTGACCGTCTGGGTGGTGCTGGCCGAGGCACCTACCAGTTCACAGGAGCGGCATCTTTCTCTAAGAAGCCTGACCTCGTTCATGGTCAGGTCCTTGCGCTTCATCTGTTCGGTAAATTCTTTAATGGTAGAAATAAAAGGGGAGAACTTGGTTACCGAAAAATCGTTAGCCCCGTAAAAAGACATCTTGGTGTAGACATAATTATTTAACCCCTGGATGACTGAGACCACGGCAATAATGGTCAGAACTCCAATAATAACCCCGAGCAGAGTGAGAAAAGTCCGCAGCTTGTTGGCTCGGAGCGAAGTCAGAGCCATGCTCAGTGATTCGTGTAGGTAAATGCTGCCTTTTCGCATTTCTGTTGCTTTTTCAAGTTTACCTTATTTTATACGAATAGATAAGAGGGAAGTTTTAAAAAAGACAGGCCGCAGCTTGACGCAAAGCGGAACAGTGATAATAATCTAAAAGCAAGGTTTTAAAATTATAAAAAAGGAGTCAGAAATGTGTGAATTTGACCTGCATGCCGACGGCGAGAGCGTTCCCGCTTTATATTTTGATGAGCCCGGAGAGAAAAATACTGAAGCCACGCTGAAAAGAGCTGCCATAAGAGCGGAAGAGTTGAAAATCAAAAAAGTGGTCATCGCATCAGCATCTGGAACTACGGCCTTAAAAGCCCTGGACATCTTTCCGGCTGATGTTCAGATTATTGTGGTTACTCATTCCACTGGCTTTTATCGGCCGAATTACCAGGAGATGCCAGCTGAAGTGCGTAACCAGCTTGAATCTCAGGGCGCCCGGGTGCTTACCTGCCAGCATGCCTTTGGGGGAGTCAACCGGGCTGTCAGGAAAAAACTTGGTACTTACCAGCTGGATGAAATAATTGCTTATGCCCTGAGAACTATAGGAGAAGGGTTTAAAGTGGCAGTGGAAGTCAGTCTAATGGCTGCTGACGCCGGCCTGATAGAAACAGGAGAGCCATGCCTGGCTATTGGCGGAACAGAAAAAGGAGCTGACACAGCTATACTTCTAAAACCGGCTAACGCCCAAAATTTCTTTGATTTGAGAGTGATGGAAATTCTGGCTAAACCCGGTTTTTATCACCAGGATAAAAGTGAAAAGTAGGGCAGGCGAAGAAAAAGTGTAAGGAAAAGAAGTTAACAATTGCTGGCTGTTTTGTCAGAGGAAAGTTGGTACTGGTTGGCTTTATCTTCCTTATCGTTATTGAAAGGCAATAAGGACTTTGCCTTATCTCGCCCTTTTAATTTGTGCTAAAATATCAGCAAGACTGCGAGCCATAAAAAAGACGGCCAGCTCCAGAAAATTGGAAAAAAGGAGAAAAGCCATTATCAGAATTAACAAATATTTAGCCCGGGCCGGAGTGGCTTCCCGGAGGGAAGCTGACCGCCTGGTGGAAGAAGGACGGGTCAAAGTCAACGGTCAGGTGGTTACTAAACTTGGTCTGAAAATAGATGAAGAACGCGATAGGGTAGAAGTTGATGGGCGGCGGGTCAAGTTGCCTAAAGATTTCGTCTACCTGCTCCTGAATAAACCTTCGGGTTATATTGTGACCATGGAAGACCCGCGTAATAGAAAAACGGTTATGGAACTCCTGCCGTCGCTTCCCGTTCGGGTATTCCCAGTTGGTCGCCTGGATGCGGAAAGTGAAGGTGCTTTGCTTTTCACCAACGATGGTGAGCTGGCCAATCGGTTGATGCATCCGCGTTACCAGGTGAAAAAAGTCTATGAAGTCAGGGTTAAGGGCTTTGTAGAAGATAACGACCTGGAAAAACTGAAAAAGGGTATTTATGTAGATGGCCGACGGACGGCGCCAGTTCGAGTGGAAGTTATTTACCGCAATAGAGAAAATTCACTAATTCACCTAGAAATCTACGAAGGCCGTAAACACGAAGTGCGAAAAATGTTCTATGCCCTAGGCTTTGATGTTCGGAAGCTCAAACGCCTTTCCATCGGTGGAGTGACTATCAAGGGGCTGAGAAGGGGCTTCTGGCGACATCTGAAACCTGAAGAAGTGAAAAAGCTAAAAAAATTAACAGGGCTGAAGCAGTAAGTTAACAGTCTTTAAGAAGCCGGCTTTTTTAAGCTAGGTTATTTTATATTACGAGTTTCTTCGGCCTTACTGGATTCATCTCCGACCGCAGGAGCTTCTTCCTCGGTTTTTGCTTCTCCCCAGGCCCGGGCTAAACGCCTGATAGCCTCATCTACCAGAGCATTGATCGTCTCGGGTTCGTAGCTTCCGTCTGGTAATCTTTCTCCGGCTTTTACCCCAGTCAGGATTTCCATCCCTTCATCAACATTCTTGATGGGATAAATGTGAAATTTCCCTTCCAAGACAGCCTGCACTACTTCTTCTTTTAGCATCAAGTTTTTTACGTTCTGATGAGGTATGATCACACCCTGGGTTCCGGTGAGTCCCCGGGCTTTACAGACAGCAAAGAAGCCTTCGATTTTTTCGTTAACTCCACCGATGGGTTGAATTTCACCCCTTTGGTTGATAGAGCCGGTTACAGCGATATCCTGCCTCAAGGGCAGTCCGGAAAGGCTGGAGAGGATAGCATAAGCTTCACTTGAAGAAGCGCTGTCTCCATCAATGCCTGAGTAAGATTGCTCAAAAGCAATACTGGCAGACAGGGCGAAGGGTTTGTCCTGGGCGTATTTGCCGCGCAGGTAGCCAGCCAGGATTAAAACGCCTTTGTTGTGGGTTTTACCGCTGAGGTCTGCTTCTCGTTCAATGTTAATTAAGCCAGCCCGGCCGGTTGAAACTCTAGCCGTAATTCTGGTCGGCTTACCAAAGGTTAGTTCTCCTGTGTCATACACAGACAGACCGTTAACCTGTCCCACAACTTTTCCTTCCGTATCAATCAACAAAGTTCCTTCTTCAATGAGTTCCTGAATTTTCCTTTCCACCAGGTTCACTCTCTCCACCTTTTCAGCAATGGCTCTTTCCACCTCTTCTCTGGTGATGACTTTTTTTCCAGCTTTTCTGGCCCAATAATCAGATTCCCGCACGACGTCAGCAATCAGATGAAAACGGGTGGAGAGCTTCTTCTTCCGGCCGGCCAGCCTGACCCCGAATTCAATCACGGCCGCCAGGCCGCTTCTTTCCATTGGCAGCAGGTTATCTTCGTCTATAATTTTTTTAACAAATCTTGCATAATCGTGAATGCTCTGGTCATCGCGGTCCATTTCCGTGTCGAATTCAGCCTTGATTTTGAAGATTTTTTTAAAATCTTCGTCCAGGAAATAAAGCAAGTTGTAAAGATAATCATCGCCAATGAGGATGACCTTAACTCGGCATTTTATGGGTTGGGGTTTCATCCGGGAAGTAGAAACCAGAAAAAGTGAAATAGGGTTCTGAATTTCAAATAGCCCGTATCGCAGAGTTCTCATTAAAGTGTTCCAGACCCCTGGTTCAGTCAACACGTCAAGAGCATTCAGTACAAGATAACCGCCATTAGCTTTAAGAAAAGAACCAGCCTTAATCTTAGTAAAATCGGTCTGGCCCACGCCGAAGCGGGTATAGGAATATTCAATGGTGCCGAAAAGGTTTATATAAGTAGGATAATTTTCTATCACCACGGGTGCGCCCACCTGTCCGGAATTATCTACCAGCAGGTTAACACGGTAAGGAAGAAAGGGGTCAAAGCCTTCACTTTCTGGCAGCTCTTTGGGCTGAGGTTTAAAAAGATCCAGGTCCTGTATCAGGTGATTCTCTATTTCCTCAAGATATTTAACAGCCTGGTCAGAAGAAATTTTTTTTCTAAGGTCGTTGAGGGCACCCTTGACGAGTGGGGTACAGGCTTCCATCTCCAGATTCCGAAGCTGAATGTTAGTTTCTTCATCTATGGCTTTTAGAGCAGCCATGATCTTTTCCAGCTCGTCCGTCAGCTGCTCATATTTTTTTTTCAGCTCTTCCAACTTCTTGCGCGGGAATTTCTCTTCTTTGGTCAGCAGTTCAAGCTTGTTGAATGGTGTCGGTTGACCTTCTATGACGGGAATTAAATCTGGCCTGGTAAACAGACCCATTGGCACCTGAATAACGGCGAAGCCCTCGGCGGCCACCAGTTCTTCAAACTGCTGAAGAATTTCTTTTTGTTTTCTCTGCTGAACTTCTAGGATAGCCTGCTTTCTTTCCTGAAAATATTGGCTTTTGAGTAGTTCGGGGATGTTAACCCGCAGCATGTTGAGGAGGCGCTCAAGACCATCTTTTAATAAGCGTCCCTGGCCAGCTGGCAAGGTCAAAAGCACCGGTTCTTCAGGCTTTTCAAAGTTGTTAACATATAGGAGGTCCTCTGGAATTTCTTCTGAGGTCCTGATTTTTTCCAGGTATTTTTTGATGGTTGTTGTGCGACCAGTGCCAACCATACCGGTAATAAATATGTTGTAACCGCGGCTTTTTATCTCCAGACCGGTCTTAATTGATTTTAAAGCTCTGACCTGGCCAATGATGTCTTCACAGCCGGGGCATTCCTCAGTGGTGGCGAACGGAATTTTTT
>JACIYK010000011.1:8478-27672 GCA_014359965.1 Candidatus Aminicenantota bacterium | reverse complement strand
CAGTGCCTCACCGGCTTGAAACGAACCGCGGTCAATCAATTCTCTTATTTCACTAAGGGTTAATTTCCTGGCGGAGCTTATAGTCTCGAGGTATGTTTCAAAAAAGTCCTGGTAGATGGATTCCATCATTTCTTTATGTTCCGGGGTAAAGCCTGTTTCAGTAAACTGGTTGTAAGCGGTTTTATATTTTTCTATGTGTTCAAATTCGGCCTTTATACCCAGCTTATCCAGGGTCCCTTTGAAAAAGGGAATTTCGGCTGCCAGGCCGTTTATACCCAGCCAGCCCAGTGGATGGATAATAATTTTATCGCAGGCGGAGGCTAAATAATATTCTTTATCAGCGTCTGGAGCTTCTTCAAAATAAGCGATGGCTGGTTTGCCAGATTTTCTGAACTCCAGGATTGCTTCCCGCAGTTCATTCATCTTGGCCCAGTCGGCATCCAAAAGCCCAAACCTCAAAACTACGGCTTTTATCCTGGGGTCACGGCTGGCTTTCTTTAAATTGAGCCACGTATCAAAAAGGGAAATAATTTTGCCCTGGAAAAAATCGGCCAGCTGGGGTCCAGCAGTGTAATCCTCCAACCGTCCGTCAAGTTTTATTTCCAGGTAAGTGTTGCTGGAAACTTCCACCTTTTCAGGACGGAAAAAGGAATAAAACATGGAAAAAAGCACCGCTAAGCTCAAAATAAAAAAGAAGAGAATTATTAAAATCCAGATGATTTTTCTGTTCATCTTTCCTCCTGCAATTGATATTTTAATGGGAATCTGGCTGGAAATAAATATAGGGAACTAGCATTTTGGCTGAACGGTCTGTAGTCTTTACTTTTCATAAAAAAATAAATAGCCAGACACTTGCTCTCATTAATAATTTCCCTTTGTTTTTTTAAACTGCTCGGCATTTGACAAAAATTTTACCTTGGTTCAGAATTAATATTCATTATGAGCCAAGGCACCAGAAAGCCAGAGTTGAAAAAAAGGTGGATGCAATTACCTAGTGTATCGTTGGCTCTGGCGTTAGTGTTATTTCTGACCATAAAAGGGCAGGTTTTTAGCCAGAACTCTCTGCCTTCCCTTGCTGATAACGTAAAGATTTTCTTTTCTCCCTCAAACCCAGTCAGGCAGGGGGAAATAAGAGTAATAGTGGTAGCAGACGAACCAGTTTCCAGAGCTAAATATTCGGTAAGACTGAGGGGAGAAGACAGCTCTATAAATTTAACCTTGTTTCGTCAGGGAGGGGGACCGCCATTCTGGCAGTGGTGGCAGGGACAGGTAAGGGGAAAAACACCTCTCCGGTTAGAAATTCTGGACAGCCGTAAAAAGATTGTTTTCAGTCAAGTGCTGACTGAAGAAAAAAATATCAGAACAGGAGGTGACAGCTCTTACTGGCAAGCTAAAGAAAGCTGGGACCATAGCTGGGAAAATCTTTTTTCGGCCTGGGTAGAAGCTCTTTTTCAGGATTCTGGAGAAAACGATTCCTGGCCAAGGCTAGACCTGGTCCTGAAAGATGAAAAGAGAAACTTTCTTTATAACCACCTCAGCCTTTCTGAAGAAGTGGAGAGGCTCCTCCTGAAACCTGATTGTGCTGACAATCCCTTTTTCCTTAGAGGCTATTTTGCCTGGAAGTGTCGTCTGCCCTTCGGCTTCCATGAGTGCAGCCGGGGTGCTCTGGGCCGACCTCCTACCAGCGGTCGCTGGTTCACTAATGAAATGCCAGCTGGGACAGGTAACGAGCTCCAGAAATTTGTCAGGCTGATGCACCAGGTCATGAACTCTGTTCATTCCGGCACAGCCCGTACCAGCTTGGCTGAAGATTTTACAGATTATTATCCTCTGACCCTCAAAAGGGAATATTTGAAACCGGGAACGGTTTTTGCAGACCCCTACGGTCACACTTTAATGCTTGTTCGCTGGATAGGGCAAACAGAAAAGCGTCCGGGTGTTCTCCTGGCCGTGGATGCCCAGCCTGACGGGACGATTGGGATAAAAAGGTTCTGGAAAGGCAATTTTATTTTTGTTACTGAAAGCGTTGTCGGGGAACCCGGCTTCAAGGCATTTCGGCCAATTGAAAAGGTCAACGGCCAGCTCAGGTTGAAAAGTAATGAAGAACTAATTTCCAGCGGGACCTCTTGGGGTTTTTCCCTTGAGCAATTTAAAACGCCGGCGGAGATATTTTACGAGCGCATGGATGAGCTTATAAATCCGTCTCCGCTGGACCCGGAAATAGCTCTCAGAGAACTTTATCGGGCGCTGCACGAACTTCTTCTGGTCAGGGTGCAGGCGGTAGAAATGGCTGAAAAATTTAAAAGAGAACATCCCGGTTACATAATTCCTATGCCTGATGGCCCAGCTGCCTTTATTTCTATCGGACCTTGGGAAGAATATTCCACCCCAAACCGCGATTTACGTCTTTTGATTGCTATGGACACAGTGAAGGAATTCATCGGTAAGGTGATGAAGCGGCCGGAAAGGTATAAGATTAAAAAAGGTGAATCCCTGACAGATATTAAAAAGAGGCTTGAAGATTTATCCCTAAAACTGGCTGATAAACTCAGCATTGTTTATCGCCGGTCAGATGGATCTCCCTGGAAGTTAACTGTTAAAGAAATTCTGGAGCGCGAAGAAGCTCTGGAGATGGGTTATAACCCGAATGATTGTGCGGAAGTACGCTGGGGAGCGCCGGCTGGCTCTGAAGAAATATCTAGCTGTAGAGGGCGGGCACCTAGAAACCAGCTGGAAAAGATGGAAAAATTGAGAATCTGGTTCAAAAAAAGATTACACCCGCCAACCTGACTTAAAATTTGTTGTCCTGATAATTTTCCTCTTGATTTTGGGTTTTTCCTGTGGCATCATAAAATCTGCCTTTCTCATCGAGTTGCTCCTTCAAGAAAGGGGGAATCCGATCGGGATAGGTCGAGGAGGTTTTTTGTATGTCTTTAAAACTTTATGTGGGTAACTTGAATTACAGGACCACGGAGGAGAAACTGAAGGATCTCTTTTCTCAGTATGGAGAAGTTACCTCAGTTAACATCCTGCAGGGTCGGGGCTTTGGTTTCGTGGAAATGTCTACCGAGGAAATGGCTCAGGAAGCTAAGGCCAATCTTAACGGGACAGAATTTGACGGCCGCAAGATCATCGTCAACGATGCCAGGCCAAAAACAGAGAGAAAAAGCGGAGAAAGACGTCCCGGAGCAGGCTCGCAGCCGAGAAGAAATTTCCGCAGATTCTGATATTTTCTGACCTGGTAGATTTTAATTTCCCCAAAATATTAAGCCAGAAAGCAGTGGTCTGCCATTGTGAAGACGTGTTTTAGCTGTTTTCTGAAGTAAACCTTTTTATCTTCTCTTCCGTAAACGCTCATGGAATGAGCAGTGGAGGAGAAGAAAAAATGTCCCCAAAAGGCAATATAGCTGCTATCCTGGCGTTTATAATCCTTTTCGGCACAAGCTGTCTGGTCTACGTAGAAAAAGTAGACCAACAGACAGCGGCCCGAAGGTTCGCTAAAGCGGTTCAGAAGATAGAGAAGATTTCTGCTTCTCGCCCCCGTGTCCCCCATAAACTTGTCTGTCTGGTTTACGACTCGGAAGAAGCTCAACTGGTAAAAATTTCCCTTCCTTACTGGATGGCTAAAAAGGGGGTTATCAGTTCTCTGGAAGAGGGAAATAATCACGGGCCGAAAAAGGCTGATTATCAATTTGAGACCAGGGCCGTAGAGGAAGCGTTATCAAAGATGCCAGTTGGGTTGCTGGTAGAAGTTGTGGACGAGGACGAAAGAGTTCTGGTCTGGTTGGAATGATTGTATACTATGGGCAGAAGATACTTCAGGGGGACAGAATTCAGGCATGGAACAGAAACAGGTAAAGCTGGAGGAAAAGGAAATTGCCAGCCTGGTGGAGAGAATAAAACAGGGAGACAGGGAAGCTTTCATGAGGTTAGTTGAAGGTTATCAACAGAAAGTGTTTGTGGTGACCTATTCGCTGGTCAGGAACAGGGAAGATGCCCTGGACCTGGTTCAGGAAACCTTCCTCCGGCTGTATGAGAAGATAAACTCTTTCCGCCCTGGTGAGAATTTTCAGGGCTGGTTGATGCAAATAGCCCGGAACCTGAGCATTGATTTTTTAAGAAGACAGATGGTCAGGAAAAAGGAAAGCCTTGATGAGCTGGACCTTGACCGGGAAGTTATGGCCGGTGCCCAATCAGACCCGGCCAGGTTTAACCCCGGCCAGATGTTACAGAAAGCAGTTCATCTTCTGCCGCCGCGCCAGAAAGACGTGTTTATTCTGCACCATTATGAAGAGCTCAAGTATGAAGAAATTGCCCGGCGGCTTAAGATTTCGGTGGGCACGGTTAAATCCCTGCATTTTAAAGCCATGCAAAGATTAAAAGAGATTCTTGCGCCTCAGTTAGGAGGCAACCAATGAAAGATTGTCGTCAGGTAAAAACTGAGCTGGTAGCTTATCTGAGCCAGGAGCTTACTGAAGGGGAGGGGGTTGAAGTAGAAAAACATCTGCAGGGGTGCCTGGCCTGCCAGAGAGAGCTGGAAGAATGGAAAAAAGTTTTCCACCTGGTGTCTGAGGTCAAAGAGGAGGCTCAGACAGTGGCCAATTCGATTGATTGGTCGGCCGAAGCCAGCAGGATAGTAGATAATACCTGGAAACCGATTCAGAAACAACCTGAAAAAAAACGGTCGTGGAGTTTCCCTGGCTGGAGATGGCAGCCGCTGGCGGCTGGGCTGAGCCTAGGACTTTTCCTGGGAGCCATTCTAACCTATTTGCTGATTACTACCGGTCAGGTACGATTTTCTTCGCGCCAGCCTGATTCCAACATCAACCTGCCCCAGGGGTTTGTAGAAAAGGTAGACCTGGAACTGGCTCGAAAACAGACCATCGGTTACTTAGAAACCAGCGAGTATCTACTGAGTGAACTGCTTAGCAACAGGAAACCGGAAGACTTTTCCAGCCTGTTAACTTCAGAAAAATTGAGAGAGGTCTTGACCGAAAAGAAGTATCTGAATGACCACCTGGAAGACCTCAGATTGAGGAAAGCCAAAAACATCTGTGACCAAATTGAAATGCTTTTCCTCGAGTTACTCCAGCTGAGTCCACAGATGTCTGAAATTGAACTGGAGAAGATAAGACAGCTGGTGGAAGAAAAACAGCTCATTCTCAAGATAAACCTGGTTAAAAAAGAATTACAACGGGGTGAGGTGTGAAGTGAAAAAATTAATTTCTATTAGCTTAATTTTAATATTAATTTTGTTAGCCACCTTTATTCCCACCTACTCTCAGAAGCAGTTCAGTGAAGATGAGAAGTTATTAAACGAAGCTAAAGTACTGATTTTCGACAAAAACTGGACCGAAGCCGAGAAAAAGCTTAATGAACTTCTCACCCGTTACCCTAAAAGCAGTTATCGCAGTCAGGCTTTATTCTACCTTGGTCGCTGTTTGGCAGAACAAAAGGGAAGAGAGCGTGAAGCCTGGCAGGTCATGGAAGAATTTTTGAAAAATACTGATATTCCTCGAACGCTGGCTGAAGAAGCAGAAATTACCAGCATTGACCTGGCTGCTACTCTTTACAACAAAGGGGAAGCGACGTTTGGTCCCCTGCTGGAGGAAAAACTGACTCACAGTTCCAGAGTCATACGTTATTACGCGGCTTTTAAACTCAGTTATCTGAAAGATAAAAAACTGGCTGCCAGAGCAGTTCCAGTGCTGAAGCACATTGTGGAAAAAGAAAAAGACCCTGAGCTGGTTGACCGGGCCAAAATTGCCCTGCTCAGGATTTCCCCTGAGGCACTTAAAGGAGTTAAAGAAGGTCCGGAAGGAAGCTCAATAAGGATGATAAAAATCAGGATAATAGAAAAGGGCAAAAGGACTCCCTCTGTTTCCATAAATCTGCCTCTGGCCCTGGCGGACTTGGCTATTCAAGCCATTCCAGACGAACAAAAAATGGAGTTGAGGAAAAAGGGCTATGACCTGGATAAAATTCTCTCCGACCTGGCGAAATCAAAGGAAAAACTGGTCAGGATAGAGGAAGACGGCAATATCATAGAAATCTGGATTGAATAATAAAACATGAAATATAAAGGAGGATTAACATGAAAAAAGCAATCTGGTTAGCTATTCTGACCCTGGTGGCCCTGTTGTGGCTGGCTGGACCCGGTTACCCAGTTGACCGCGATGATTATCGGGTGATTAAAAAGGCAGTTGAGGACAATCCGAAAGCGGAGTTAAAAGGCGAGGCAAAGTGGTTTAAGGTGCTGGTTATTGATAATAAGACGGGGAAAGAAAAGGTTAAAATTACCATGCCCATTGCTCTGGTGGAAATCTTTATTCGTTGCGCAGAGGATAAAGAAGTTAAGTTGAAATCAACTGAGGCTAGGCTGAACATGGAAGAGCTGCTGAAAGAGCTAAAAAAAGCCGGTCCGCTTTCTATGGTGGAAATCAACGAAGAAGATGAAACAGTAAAAGTCTGGCTGGAATAGGCTAATTTCTTTTCTCATCTTGATTAAAGAGGGCCCGACAAGTCGGGCTCTTTTTTTTTTGACAAAAGGCCAGCCTGATTTATCTTGACTTATAAATCAAAGATAAAGCATAATATTTTTTCCACAACTAGTTAAAATCAATTAAGGAGAGGTGAAATGGCTAAGTACCGAATTGCTATACTGCCCGGTGATGGTATAGGCAAAGAGGTTATTGAAGCTGCCATGATTGTGCTCAACCGGCTCAACCTGGATGCAGAGTATTTCTACGGTGATATAGGCTGGGAGTTCTGGTGCAAGGAAGGAAATGCTCTGCCGGAGCGGACGATAAAATTATTGAAAGAAACTGATGCCTGCCTTTTCGGCGCCATAACTTCCAAGCCCAAAGAAGATGCGGCCAGAGAACTTGCTCCCGAGCTTCAGGGTAAAGGGTTGAGTTATGTCAGCCCGATTGTCAAACTGCGGCAGCTTTTTGACCTTTACATAAACCTCAGACCCTGTAAGGCCTATCCGGGTAATCCTCTGAATTACCGGGAAAACATAGACCTGGTGATTTTCAGAGAAAATACCGAGGGAAGTTATGCGGGTGTGGAATTTTATCCACTTCCCGACCAGGTCCGAGAAGCGCTTATGCTTCACCCGAAGATGAAGGATTTTAAAGAGGTCCCGGCTGACCAAATTGCTGTTTCCACTCGCATCATGACCCAGAAAGGCTGCGAAAGAATAGTCAGAGCTGCTTTTGAATACGCCCAAAAAAATAACCGAAAATCAGTAACGCTGGTAGAAAAACCCAACGTGCTGAGAGAAACAGGCGGCCTGATGCTGCGGGTGGCCAGAAAGGTAGCCGCTGAGTATCCGGATATTAAGTTTATTGAAGCAAATGTGGATGCCATGTGTATGTGGCTAGTAAAAAATCCACAGGATTATGATGTCCTGGTGGCAGAAAATCTGTTTGGCGATATCATTTCTGACCTGGCGGCTCAGCTGGTTGGCGGTCTGGGCTTTGCCTGCGCCGGAAATATCGGAGATAAGTATGCAGTCTTTGAACCTACCCACGGGTCTGCCCCCAAATATGCTGGTATGTACAAAGTCAACCCGATAGCCACTCTTCTGGCTGCCAAGATGATGCTGGACTGGCTCGGTGAGACCGGAAAAGGACAGGTTCTAGAACAGGCCATTGCTGAAGTTATCAAAGAGGGCAAGGTCAGAACTTATGATATGGGTGGTTCAGCCAAGACCCTGGAAGTAGCCGAAGCAGTTGCGGCCAAGCTCTAAAAAGAGTAGCAATTGATTCATAAATAAAAGACGAAAATGCTCATACTAGCGGTGGATACCACTACGCGTTTTGGTTCGGTGGCTCTTCTGGAAGATACTGACCTGCTGGTGGAGATTAATTATACTTCCCTCTCTTCTCATTCCAGGCAGCTATTCCGAGCTGTAGATGAAGTTTTTAGGATATCAGACCGGAAACTTGAACAAGTGGAGGGGTTGGCAGTAGCTGCTGGCCCAGGTTCTTTTACCGGCATAAGAATTGGCTTGAGTCTGGTTAAGGCTCTGAGCTTGGCTTCTGGCAAACCAGTGGCACCTGTTTCCTCGCTTCCCGCTCTGGCTTTAAAGATGATTTTTCCTGGAGCTGAACTAATAGCACCGGTCATTGATGCTAGAAAGGGTGAAATATTTGCTGCCCTTTATCGCTTGAAAGAAAACGGCCAATTAGAAGAACTCTTACCTGAAGGAGCTTACCTACCTGAAGATTTTCTCCTGAAGCTGCCTGCTGCGGGGAAAGTGGAATTTCTGGGTACGGGAAGCGAGCTTTATCGTGAACTCCTCACTACGAGGCTCGGTTCCCGGGCCAGGTTTTCCAGAAGAAGTTATTATCTGGCGGCTGAAGTTGGACGGATTGGTTATGAAATCTTAAAATCAGGTGGCGGTCAGACCTCTTCTGCTTTAGAACCTATTTACTACCGTAAATCTCAAGCTGAGGAGAAGAAAGCTGGAAGACAGGAAAAATAGTCCGTTGCTTTTCCGGCGGATGCGAGAAGAAGATTTGCCGGAAGTAGTCACCATAGAAAAAATGTGCTTTTCCAACCCCTGGGGTAAAGACACCTTTCGGGGGGAAATCCAGAATAGGGCCATATCTTTTCCCGTGGTAGCTGTTCACCGTGAGGACCGGAGAATAGTGGGCTACATCCTCTTCTGGCTCATTGGCGACGAAGCTCAGATTAACAACGTAGCCGTTCATCCTGATTATCAAGGAAAAGGTTATGGGGAACTTATGATGAGGCATGCACTTGAACAGCTTCGTGAATACAGAACCCATTTTGTCACCTTGGAAGTGAGGGTTTCTAACACCCGGGCCTTTAACCTTTACAAGAAGCTCGGCTTTTCTGTTCTGGGGATCAGGAAAGAATATTATTCCAATCCGACTGAAGATGCCTACGTAATGGGCCTGATCCTGGATTAAAACCCAGCATTTTTTGCTTAATAATTAACCCGTACAAGACAAAGACCTTTAGCCGGAGCTGTTGGGCTGCTGGTTGTCCGTTTTTTCCCCTGAAAGAGAGTTTCAATATCTTCTGGCTTTAGTTTCCCGCGGCCAACCATGATTAAAGTGCCAACAATGGTTCTGACCATATAGCGAAGAAAACCATTAGCTTCTATGGTAAAAATGAGTTCGTCATCAGTTTTTTCCAGGGTGGTGCGAAAAACTTTTCTTACCGGATTTCTGTATTTGTTTGAAGAAAAGGCAGAGAAATCATCTTCCCGTTCGAACATGGAGGCAGCTTTTTGCATGGCTTCTACATCCAGCGGATATGGGTAGTGCAGCACATACCGGTAGTCAAAGGGGCTAATGATGGCTGAGGTTTTAATTCTGTACCTGTAAACCTTGGATTTGGCTGATTTTCTGGAATGGAAATGAAAAGGCACTCTCTCTGCGGCCATGATTCTTATATCGTAGGGAAGAATAGCGTTAAGTGCTCGCACCAGGTCCTGGTCAGTTAATCGGCAATTAGCGCGGAAATTGGCAACTTGAGCCAGAGCATGCACACCAGCATCAGTTCGGCCGGCTGCCTGCAGGCTGATTCTTTCTCCCAAGATTCTCATCAGTGCTTCTTCTATTTTACCCTGGATGGTCACCAGACCTGGTTGTCTCTGCCAGCCGTGATATTCAGTTCCGTCATAGGAGATGAGCAGCTTGATGTTTTCAAGCTCCGGCAGCTCCAGTTCTGGCAGGCGGTCTTCCTCTTCCTCAAGAGCGGGCTGGAGCAGTTTTTCTAACCTGGGGTCCTTGGTTTGGTCTGGAATGTTTTTATTTTCACACATTTTGACTTAAGGCCAGGTCCACGGCCTCTTCAGGAGTCCAGGCCGGGATAATTCCTTTTATTTCCCAGGTTTTAAGTCCGATAACTTTTTTCCCGAAGATAAAAGCAAAAGCCAGCTCACTGAGAGTGCCGTATTCACCATCAATGGCGATTACAGCGTCAGCGTTAAGAACGACCATAGAATTCCGGTTATAGCCAATACCGGTAACGATGGGTAGGTCAATGAAGTTATTGGCTTCAGCGGGGTCTTTCCCTGGTAACAAACCAATAGTCAGTCCGCCAGCGTCTTTAGCTCCTCGAGCCGCGGCTTCCATAACACCGCCCAGGCCGCCGCATATCAGAATTGCTCCCCGGCTGGCCAGCAACCGGCCAACCTGATAAGCCACGTCCAGAAACTCAGGTTTCGGGTTATTACCACCGATAACGGCCACCTTGGGCCTTTGTCTTAAATTTATCGTTTCCATCAGGGAATCCTCTATTAAGGATAAGGGATAAACAAAAATAGCACAATAGCTAGGGCTTTTCAAACCATAATGAAACGTCAATTTTTTTAATTGTCAGTTGACTAAAGGTATGTGGCTGTGATAACAAATTAGCCAAGGGAACAAAACAAGATGGCCTATGTGAATTATGTAACCAAGAATATTGCCATTAAGATAGTTTATTATGGGCCTGGTTTAAGCGGGAAAACAACCAATCTGAGATATATCTATTTCAAACTGGAACCAGCTTACCGAGGAGAACTGGTTTGTCTGGAAACCGAGACGGAAAGGACTTTCTTTTTTGACCTCCTGCCCATAAAAGCCGGGCTGATAAAGGACTTTAAGGTTCATTTTCAGCTTCTGACTGTTCCTGGCCAGGTATTTTATGAAGCTTCCAGGAAAAGCGTGTTAAAGGGCGCGGACGGAATTGTTTTTGTCGCAGACTCTCAATTACCCCTGCTGGATGCCAATCTAGAAAGCTTTGAAAGCTTAAGACGTAATTGTCTGGAAAATAATATTGACCTGAATCGAATTCCGCTGGTCTTTCAATACAACAAAAGGGATTTACCAAATCTTATCCCGGTGGAGACTTTAAACCGGCTTCTTAATCAGCGCAATGCGCCTTACATTGAAGCAGAAGCTATAAACGGCCGCGGAGTGCTGGAAACTTTGAAAGAAATTGCCCGTTTAACTGTTCCGGTGGTCAGAGCCAGGGTTTTGGGTGAGGGAGCTCAGATGGCAGAAAGGACCACCACTCCAGTTCAAGCGGTAGTTCTTAATTCAGCGGAAACTGTATCAACAATGGTTGAAGCAGTAGGTAAAAAGAAAACGGTCAAAAAAAAGGAAATTCCAGAGATTGAATTTGTCAAGCCCGGGGCCGAGGTTCCTTTCCCCACGACAAAAATTAAGGTTCATTCCATTGAAGATATTGAGCAAGAAATTGAGCGTTTGTCTAAAGAATTTGGTCTGACCAAGAAGAAATAATTTCTTCGAAAAAGCCGCTGAGAATTTTTCTTAATTATTCACGTCTTTAATCTTGTCACCATGCTTATAAGAATTCCCAGTTCATCTCTGCACGGTATAGAAGCCTACCTGGTGGAAGTTGAGGTGGACATTTCACCAGGGCTTCCCGCTTTTATCATTGTTGGTTTACCGGATGCGGCCGTCAGAGAAAGTAAGGAAAGAGTTAGGGCTGCTTTGCGCAACTGCGGTTTTGACTTTCCGTCCAAAAAGATAATCATCAACCTGGCTCCAGCCAGCCGAAAAAAAGAAGGATCTTCCTTTGACCTGCCGATTGCCCTGGGGCTTCTGGCTTTTCTCGGTGTGGTACACATATGCTCACTGGAAAAGTTTTTGTTTGTGGGTGAACTGACACTGGAAGGCAGTCTTAAATCAGTCCGCGGCGCTCTGCCGGTAGCTTTACTGGCTCAACAGAAAAAATTTTCTGGCCTTGTTCTCCCAAAAAAGAACGAGAGGGAAGCCTGTCTGGTACAAAAATTAGCTGTGTATGGGTTTAGTCATTTAAGTCAGGTGATTTCCCTTCTAAACGGAAACCAAGAAGTGAAACCAGCTTCCTATTCTCTGGAAGAACTCCTGGGAGACTCCAAGCCGGAAGTAGATTTTTCTGAAGTTAGAGGACAGCAGCAGGCCAAGCGGGCTTTAGAAGTAGCTGCAGCCGGAGGGCATAATCTCCTTATAATTGGGCCACCAGGTTCTGGCAAGACCATGCTGGCCCGAAGGTTGCCGACTATCCTGCCTGATATGATTTTTGAGGAGCTGGTAGAAGTAACTCAAATTTACAGTGCAGCTGGATTGCTGGGGGAAAGAGCGGCTATCAGTCAGCGGCCGTTCCGGGCACCGCACCACACCATCACGGATACCGGGCTAGTAGGAGGTGGAAATTATCCCCGACCAGGTGAAGTCAGTTTAGCTCACCACGGTGTCCTCTTTATGGATGAGTTCCCAGAATTTAGCCGGCAGGCTCTGGAGAGCCTGCGTCAGCCACTTGAGGATGGTCGGGTAACAATCTCCAGGGTGGCTGGGACTATCAGTTATCCCTGTTCCTTCATGCTAGTAGCAGCCATGAATCCCTGCTCCGAAGTAATGCTGGGCTCCAGAGTGGTTGCCGATTGTACGGAAGCTGAACGCCGGAAGTATTATGCTAGACTTTCCCGGCCGCTTCTGGACCGCATTGATATCCAGATTGAAGTACCGGCAGTAAAATATCAGGACCTGCTCAGTAAACCCGCCGGCGAACCGTCGGTCGAAATTAAAAAGAGAGTCTGTCTAGCCAGAAAGAAGCAATGGGAAAGGTTTAAAGGTCGCAAAATATTTTCCAATGCCGCTATGGGGTCAAAAGAAGTAAGACAATACTGTGAGCTGGACCGAGAAGGACACAATCTGCTGGAGGCGGCTCTCAAAAAGTTTCGCTTCAGTGCTCGTGCCTATGACCGGATTTTAAAAGTTGCCCGGACCATTGCCGACCTATCAGGTGAGGAAAAAATATCAGCGGCAGCCGTGGCCGAAGCTATCCAGTACCGACTGATGGACCAGTTTTAAGAAAATTCTTCTTTGCTCTTTTTCCTTCAGCCTGTTAAAATTTAAGTCAAAAAAAGTCAAGGAAAGAAAAATGGAAAAAAAATTCACGGGGGCGGGCGAGGCCCAGGACAGACTCCCCCGGGTATTAAACCTGACTGATATTATTTCTATTGTGGTTGGCGGGGTAATTGGTTCGGGTATTTTTCTGGTGCCAGCTAAAATTGCCCTGGAAGTAAAATCGCCGCTGCTGATGCTTCTAGTCTGGGTGGTGGGTGGTTTTCTGAGTTTCCTGGGAGCTCTGACTTTTGCTGAGCTCGGAGCGGCTATGCCTGAAGCAGGCGGGATGTATGTTTACCTCAGAGAAGCTTATGGGCCACTTCTTTCCTTTCTTTTCGGTTGGACTCTTTTCCTGGTGATTGATTCAGGGGCGATTGCCACACTGGCTGTGGCCTTTTCTGCAAATTATCTTCCCTACTTTTTCAAGCTGACCCCTCTTATGTCAAAGATCATTGCTGTCTTATTCATCTTATTTCTGGCCGCTGTTAACTACGTGGGAGTAAGGTGGGGAGCCAACCTACAGAATTTATTGACACTGATTAAGGTAGGTGCTATTGCTGGCATCTGTGGAGTTATTTTTATTTTTGGCCATGGTCAGGTCAAAAATTTTTTTGAGCCGCAGCCGGGGAAATTTTCCTTTGACCTGGTGAGTACCTTTGGGGTGGCTATGGTGGCTACCTTCTGGGCTTATAAGGGATGGGAATCGGCTACCTACAGCGCAGGTGAAGTAAAAAAGCCGGGCCGAAATATGCCGTTGGGGTTGCTGTTTGGCTTGAGCATAGTTATTGGTCTTTACCTTCTGGCTAACCTGGCTTACCTTTATGTTCTGCCAGCTCCTGTCGTTGCTGCCACACCTAGGGTAGCGGCTGAAGCCATGAAAGTAGCGGTCGGCCCGCTGGGGGCTTCAATCATTTCTTTTGTTATCCTGTTTTCCATCATGGGTGCGGCTAATCAGAACTTGATTTGTTCACCGCGGGTTTATTTTGCCATGTCCCGCGATGGGCTTTTTTTTAAGAACATCGCCCGGGTTCATCCTCGATTCCTGACGCCGCATATTTCCATTATTTTTATCAGTATTTGGAGTATCATTCTCAGCTTATCAGGAACTTTTGAGCAGCTTTTCACCTATGTTGTTTTTGGCCAGTGGCTGTTTTTCGGCCTGACTGGGGCAGCTGTATTTGTCCTGCGAAAAAAAAGACCAGACCTCCCTCGTCCATACCGGACCTGGGGGTATCCCTTCACACCAGCTATTTTTGTTTTGGCGGCCTTTCTGATTTCAGTGAATTCCCTGGTTAAAGAATTCTGGAATTCCCTGGCCGGATTAGGCATAATTCTTTTGGGACTGCCTGCCTATTTTTACTGGAAAGGCAAGCAGGGCCGGGCCTCTTTAAGCAAGTAACTGCCGCGGATGCAAAAGGTTCTGTTGATCCAGCCCCCACTCGAAGATTTTTATACCACCTCAATCAGACTTTATCCCCTAGGGCTTCTTTACACGGCTGAAGTTTTTCAGCAGATGGGGTTAACTGTCAGAGTGTTTGATGCTCTGTCTCCATTAAAAAAGAAGGCGCTCCCTTTACCCAAGAAATTCTTCTACCTAGCCAAGTATCTGGGTCAGCCTTATTTTTTTAAGCATTACCAGAGGTTTGGCGTTTCTTTTGCCCGGATTCTGGAGGAAATTAAAAATTATGAACCGGATTTGATTGGTTTGAGCAGTTCTTTTGCTGCCTACTTCAGCACCCTGGAAGCTCTGATAAAAGAAATAAAGCAGCAGTTCAGGATTCCAGTTATAATCGGTGGCAACCAGGCCACAGCTGCTCCCATGGAAATCAAAAAGCGGGTGCCAGAAATTGATGAAGTAATAGCCGGCCAGGCGGAGAGAACCCTTCCCCTTTTAGCCGAAGAACATCCGGTATTAAAAGGGCTTCTCAAAAATTCTCCCGTCAAAAGTTTAGATGGGCTGGACTGGAGGACTCTGACTCCGGCTCATAATTTGCTGCCAGCATCTGATTATCAAATTGGCCGGAAGAATTATATTTCCCTGCAGGCCAGCAGAGGTTGCCCTCATCTTTGTTCTTTCTGCAACATTCACCTGGTATTTGGCCGGCGTCCTGAATACCGGAAAGTAAAATCAGTGCTGGAAGAGATGCGCTGGAATTATCTCTACCGCCAGGTGCGCGTATTTAATTTTGAAGACGACAACCTGGCCTTTAACCGGGACTGGTTTGAGGAATTTTTAAAGACGGTGAGCCTGGCACCAGAGTTCAGGGACATAGAAATTACTTTCATGAACGGTTTGAGCTATGAAAACCTAGATGAAAGTTTGCTGAGATTGATGAAAAAGGCCGGAGTCAGAAGGCTCGATTTATCTTGGGTGTCAGGTGACCCAGTCTTAAGACGCAGGTACCAGAGGCCTGAAGGAACCGAGGAAGAAAAGTTTTTTGAACTCATAAAGTCAGCCCGGAGACTGGGTTTTTTTCTCACTGTGTACCTCATCATCGGACTTCCGGGACAAACCAGGGAAGAAGTGGTGGAAACGACAGAAAAACTGCTGGAAGCCGGTGTACTGGTAGGGCCTTCTGTTTTCTATTTAACTCCGGGAAGCGAACTGGAAAAAAATCTTCCTCTCTCGGCCGAAATAAAAAATGACTGGGATTTTTACCGTTCCACGGCTTTTGCCGTGGAAACTGATTATCTCAGGCGGCAAGATCTTATAGAACTTTTTTTATACATTCGGCAACGGAACCTGGAAAATCGGGCGAAAGAATAAAATTTATATAGAGGAAAAGAAAAAGATTAAAAGTTGGGCCGGCTTTCCTTCACCACCACCTTTCCTTTTTTAATCACAGTGGTGATGGGGTTGCGGCCAAGTTCGTAAACCAGAGAAGGGTAGGAGGGGATATCGCACAAGAGAAGGTCAAATTGTTTTCCAGGCTCGACCGAACCGACTATTGTTTCCCGCTCAATGGCGTAGGCTGCGTTTATGGTGGAGGCCTGAATGGCTTCTTCTACGGTCATTTTCATGGTGTAAACCCCGAGCTGCATTATAAATAAAAGTGAGAACACATAAGAACTCCCGGGGTTAAAATCCGTGGCCAGAGCCACGATAGCGCCCCGGTCCAGGAGTTCTCTAGCCGGAGCGGTTTTCTCCAGCATTAGGAAAAACGGGACCCCAGGCAGAAGGACAGCGGCTGTCTCAGACTGGCTCAGTTTTTCAATTCCTTCTGGCGTGATGTTAATTAAATGTTCTGCTGACCGGGCTCCGAGCTCAACAGCTAGTTCTGTTCCGCCTATGGGCACAAACTCGTCAGCATGAATTTTTAGTTTGTACCCGAGTTTTAAGGCGGCACGTGCCAGTTCTTCGGTTTCTTCCAGGTTAAAAACTGTGGGTTCACAAAAAATGTCAAAAAATTCAGCCAGATTCCTCGATTTGACTTCGGGCATAATCCTTTCTTTAAGGAGTCTTATGTAATTCCGACGTTCGTTTTTGTACTCGGGCGGTACTTCATGGGCTCCCATAAAAGTAGAGACGATTTCTACCGGTTGTTCTGATCTTAACTCCTTGAGCACTTCAAGTTGCTTTATTTCATCTTCCAGGTTCAAACCGTAGCCGCTCTTGGCTTCCAGGGTGGTGGTGCCGTTGAGCAACATGGTCTGAAGTCTTTTCCGGCAGAGGATTTTTAACTCTTCTTTAGTGATGCCTCTGGTGGCTTTCACCGTGGTCTGGATGCCAAGTCCCATGGCGGCCAGTTGCTGGTAAGAGTAGCCCTGCATCCTCAGAGCAAATTCTTGAGACCGGTCTCCGGCGAAGGGCAGATGAGTGTGAGCGTCCACTAGGCCGGGCAGAGCAACCTGTTCTGTGCCGTCCAGCAGTAGAGCTCTGTCTATCAGACTGACTTTTTCCCTGAATTCTTTTTCTGTGCCGACAAAGACAATCTCTCCCTGCCACCCAGCAACCCAGGCTTTTTCTAACAGACCAACCTCTTTCATACCGGCTCCTCTTTTAGGAGCCTGGCCAGCACAGGTTACCAGCTGTTTGAGGTTGGCAACAACCAGGTCAGCGTAAATCATTGGGGGTTTTCCTGATAGACAGCTGTTTAGTTTTGCGAATGAATGTCGGGGTATTGAAATCGTTCCAGTCAATTTCTGCTGCTGGTTCAATCACAGGCGGAATTTCAGTACCTTTGGGTTCAAAAAGATAGGGTGGAGTGGGAGTATTTATCGGGACAGATGGCTGTGTCCGGGCAAGGTTTCTCTTTATTTCTTCAGGCGTGGCCGTTTTGGGCTTTTTGCGGTCAAAGCCGGTAGCAATAACCGTGATTTTAATCGTATCCTTCATATTCTCATCAATAACTGTGCCAAAGATAATGTTAGCTTCAGGGTCAGCCAGGCTGGTAATAAGCTGAGAAGCTTTGGACACTTCATGCAAAGTCATGCCCTTTCCACCAGTTACATTGATGAGCACGCCTTTTGCTCCTTCGATTGAGGTATCGATGAGCAGCGGGCTGCTGATGGCCTTCTGAGCTGCTTCTACCGCCCTGTTCTCACCGGAAGCAATGCCGGTGCCCATGAAGGCCATACCCATGCCTTTCATGATTGATTTAACGTCAGCAAAATCCAGGTTGATTAAGCCCGGTTTGGTGATGAGGTCAGAAATGCCCTGGGCCGCCTGCCGCAAAACATCATCGGCCATGCGGAAAGCATCAGGGATAGAAGTGTTCAGGTTGACGGTCTCTAACAATCTTTCATTCGGGATGGCAATGACCGTGTCAACCACTGATTTGAGTTCCATCAGACCAGCTTCAGCCTGACGGGCGCGGATACGACCTTCGAAAGCAAAGGGCATAGTCACAATAGCGATGACCAGGATGTCCATGCCCGCGGCCAGGTGGGCGATGACGGGAGAGGCACCGGTGCCCGTGCCACCACCCAGACCGGCTGTGAGAAAAACCATGTCCGCGCCTTCCATAATTTCTGCTAGACGTTCAGTATCTTCTTCTGCTGCCTGCCGGCCAATTTCTGGATTTCCACCTGAGCCGAGACCCTTGGTCAGCTTGTTGCCAATCTGAATTTTCAGAGGAGCTAGGCTATTGCTCAGCGCCTGTTTGTCAGTGTTGACGGCGATAAATTCCACGCCTTCTATACCAGCTTCTATCATGCGGTTGACGGCGTTGCTGCCCCCGCCACCGATGCCAATAACCTTGATCTTTGCTGTGGGGTTATCGTCGGCCAGGTGAAACTTTATTTTACTTCCCAGGTCATCGCGCATTTTACCCTCCTTTTTGTTATTCATTAAACCAGTCTTTTATTTTTGACCAAAGGCCTTTCTTTTTATCTCTAGCAAAACCACGCTCCTGCATCTGGCTGTAGCCGTAAAGAATCAGGCCCACGGCCGTAGCGTAGTCTGGTGTGCTCACCCGGTCTATCAGACCCCCAACATAATTTGGCTCGCCGCGGCGCACCGGTAAGTCAAAGATTTCTTCTGCCACTTCTTCCAGTCCATCAAGAAGAGCCGTGCCGCCGGTTAGTACCAGACCTGAATTTAGCGATTTCTCATACCCCATGCGCTTGATGTCAGCATCAACCAACCTGAATATTTCTTCCGCTCTGGGCTGAATTATGTCAGCCAGGATTTGACGAGACAGAACGCGTGATTTTTTACTTTTGCCCACAGTTGGAACTTCGATCGTTTCCTGTTCTTCGTTTACCGGGAGAGCCACGCAACCGTATTTTTTCTTGATTTTTTCTGCTTCCGGTATGGGCGTGCGCAGTCCTACAGCTATGTCGTTTGTGAAATTATCACCGCCGAGCGGTATGGTGGAGGTGTACCAGAGAGCATCTCTCTCAAAGATGGCCACTTCCGTGGTACCAGCCCCGATATCAATCAAACCCACACCCAGCTCTTTTTCGTCATGGGTTAGCACCGAATAGCTAGTGGCAATCTGGTTGAGAACTATTTCCTGGATGCCAATACCCGCTTTTTCCAGACAGTTTTTTAGGTTCTGCAAGGAAGTGATGGCTGAAGTAACAATGTGGACGTTGACTTCCAGCTTGATGCCGCTCATACCCAGGGGGTCTTTGATCCCATCCTGTTCATCCACGATAAATTCCTGCGGAATTATGTGAATGATTTCCCGGTCAGGGGGAATGGAAAGAGCTCGGGCCTGGTCTATTACTCTTCTAACGTCTTCACGGGTAATCTCCCGGTTTTTTCCAGATACTGCCACTACGCCGCGGCTGTTGAAACTTTTTATATGAGAGCCAGAGATGCCGACATAAGCTGAGTCAATTTCCACTCCAGCCATAAGTTCTGCTTCTT
>JACIYK010000011.1:0-8468 GCA_014359965.1 Candidatus Aminicenantota bacterium | reverse complement strand
CGGCAAGACGGATGAGCTGGCGGAGCGGGCCCTTGCCGTCAGTTTCATGGTGATGCCGTATAAAATCGTTGATGCTGGCGAAACTGGCCTGGCTTACGGCGTTGAATAAATCCAGAGATGCCGACATAAGCTGAGTCAATTTCCACTCCAGCCATAAGTTCTGCTTCTTCCTGAGCTCTTTTTATGGCTGAAATAGTCTCTTCCAGATTGACCACCACGCCTTTCCGAATTCCTCTTGATTCAGCTATACCGATGCCGATTATTTCAACTTTCTGCTCTTCTGTGATTTCGCCGATAATGGCTACTGTTTTCTTGGTGCCGATGTCTAGTCCCACAAGGTAAGAATTTCTGGCCATTAGCCAACCTCCTTTTTCCCCTCCAGAAGTTTATCTGGGTGGGGATTAAGCTGTTTAAAATACACCCGGTCTTTTATTCTCAGGTCCACGTATTCCAGCTCTCCAAATAGCTCCTTCAATTTATCTCTATTGGCAAGGTAGTAGGTCAATTTTTCAGCAAAATCTTCTTCATCTATGATTATCCTGACTGGGTCTTCAGCCAGCTGAACGCTGATGCTGCCCTCTTTTTCAAAAGTCATCACGATAATCTGTTTTCTTATTTCTGAAGATAGATGTTCCAGACACTGCCAGGCCGTCCTGATTTTCTCTTCATATCCTTCCTGAAATGCCTGGAAGTCTTCTACCAGTGGAAAGTTATTATCAGGCAGGGAAGGAAAGCTGGCTACTAACTTACCTTCTTCATCTACTAACTGATAGCTTCCCCGGAAAACATAAAATTTGGGCTCTCTGGGTACAATTTCCACCTTCAGCGTGTCGGGCAGCTGTTTAACCAGCCTGGCATCTTTTATCCCGGGCAGGGAAATTAAAGTGTTTCTTAAGTATTCAAGGTCGCATATCAAAAGATTACCGAGGTTTCGTCCACGGAGAAAGTTTTCAGCTGTTTGTCTGGGTCCCTCTTCTCGACAATTGATGAAAACATGTTTGATGGTCAGCTTTTCACAGGAAATGAGGTAATAGTAAACCTGGGCCAGTAAGAAGAAGAACCCGATAATCAAGAAAAAGGCCAGGATCAGGTGTTTTAAACCAAGAGTTTTTCTCCTTGGTCTGATTCTAATTCCGTGCGTTTTTCGCCGGTGATAAAGATGACCTTCAAGGGGAAATGGTGTAACCAGCGGTTTATTCAGTCCAACTTTAGTCTCAACAGCCATTTTTCTTCTCCTTTTCCAGGAGTTTGATGATATCCGGGATGATACGGTTAACATTCCCGGCGCCGAGCACGAGCAACATATCTCCTGGTTCCAGTATTTTTGTAAGTTTCTCAGGAATGTTTTTGAGCACCGGTTCGTAAATTACGTTTTTGTGTCCAAACTGCCTTATTTCTTCGAAAAGCGCCTGGCCATTAATCCCTGGAATGGGTTCTTCTCCAGCAGAGTAGATTTCGGTGACTATCAGGACGTCAGCCTGATTAAAAGAGGTAGCAAACTGGTGAAGAAGGTGAGCCAGGCGAGTATAACGGTGTGGCTGGAAAACAGCCACTAGCCTTCTTTTCCAGCCCGTTCTGGCGGCTTCCAACGTGGCTTTAATTTCGGTTGGGTGGTGAGCGTAATCCTCGACAATCAAGATGTCATTAACCGTGCTTTTAAATTCAAAACGCCGGCCGGTGCCAGTGTAATCCTCAAGGGCTTTAAGAATGGTCCGGGGCGAAATATCCAGGTCCAGTCCTACGGCAATAGCCGCCATCGCATTGAGAATGTTGTGCTTCCCAGGCACGTTCAACTTCAGGCGTCCAAGTTTTTTACCGTAAGCAAAAATGGTGGAGGTACTGGAAAATTCCTCAAAAGAAAAGTCTTCAGCCCGGATATCAGCCTGAGTGGAGAAACCATAAGTAATTATTTTTCTTTCAATGAAGGGAATAATGCTCTGGAGGTTAGGGTCATCCAGGCAGAGAATGACTGGGCAGTAAAAGGGCACTTTATTGGCAAAATTGATGAAGGTTTTCTTAATTTCTTCTAGATGACGGTACTGGTCCAGGTGTTCTTCATCAATGTTGGTCAGAACAGCGATGAAGGGAGAAAGCATCAGGAAGGAACGGTCGCTTTCATCTGCTTCCGCCACAATGAAATTGCCCTCTCCCAGCTTGGCATTAGAACCAATGGTATTTAAGCGACCGCCAACGATGATCGTGGGGTCGTAGCCCCCAGCTTCTAGCACCATTGCGGTCATAGAAGTGGTGGTCGTTTTCCCGTGTGCCCCCGCTACGACAATGCCGTATTTCATCCTCATCAACTCGGCCAGCATCTCCGCCCGGGGAATAATGGGTATCTTGAGAGCTTTGGCTTTGACTACTTCTACATTGTCCTCTCTCACAGCCGAGGAAATAACTACCACGTCAGCACCAATCACATTTTCTGCAGCATGTCCGACGAATATCCTGGCCCCGAGCCGAGCCAGTCGGGCAGTAGCCTCGTTTTCCTGTAGGTCTGAGCCAGAAACACGGTAACCTAGGTTAAGCAATACCTCAGCAATACCGCACATGCCCGTGCCACCAATACCAACCATATGGATATGCTGAAGTTTTCTGTATCCTCTTCTGACCACTATTTCCTCCTCTCTTTTTCTTCAATCATCTCCAGGGCCAGCCTGGCTATGTTCTCGGCGACATTTTCTTTTTTTAGTTTTTTCAGGCTTTCCGCCATTTCTTTTAGCTTTTCCTGGTTATCAATAAAATGTTTAATTTTTTGCGCCAGTTTTTCCGGCGTGCATTCTTTTTCCAGAAGAACCACTGCTCCGCCGACCTTTTCCAGCTCTTTGGCATTGTATTCCTGGTGGTTATCTGCAGCCTGAGCAAAGGGCACCAGAATAGCTGGCTTGCTGGCGGCTATGAGCTCGGCACAAGTGGTAGCTCCAGCCCGACAGATAACCAGGTCAGCCAGGGTGAAATAGTCTGGCATAGGCGAAAAGTATTTTGCCACGACAGCTTCTCCCAACCCCTGTTCCCTGTAGGCTGTGGCCACTCTTTCAAAATCTTTTTCGCCGGTTTGATGGTAGATTTTTACTTTGTCTTTTATCTCCTTCAGCCAGGGCAAACTGGCCGTCATCGTTTCGTTGAGAAATTTAGAACCCTGGCTGCCTCCAAAAACTAGAATAGTTAATCTGTCTTCTTTTTGCTTTTCTGGAAGATGGTAAAATTCTTCTCTGACCGGGTTGCCCAGCGCCACAGCTTTTTCGCCGAAATAAGTCAGAGAACTTTCAAAAGCCACTACTACTCTGTTTGCCCAGCGTTTTAACTTTCTGTTGGTAAAACCGGGTAAGGCATTTTGTTCCATAATAAGCGTGGGAATGCCGAGCAAAGAAGCGGTCAAAACCATAGGCCCGGAGCTGAAACCACCCACTCCCACTACCAGCACCGGTCGGTGCTTCAAAAGCAGGAAGAACGATTTTAGGAAAGCCAGTGGCAGTAAAGCCAGACCGTAGATTTTCTTAAACCTCCGGCCCTTCAGCGCTTCTACGGGTAGGGTAGAAAATTCCAGAGCCTGTTCGGCCATGATTTTCTTTTCTACAGGCCGATTGCTGCCGATGTAGAAGACTTGTAGATCAGACCGCATATTTTTTAAGGTCTGGCCAAGCACCAGCGCCGGGTAGAGGTGTCCGCCGGTGCCGCCGCCACTGATGAAAACCTTTTTTCTGCTCATCGGAGTGGTTTAACCTCTTTCCTTTGTGAAATGTTTAATAGCAAGCCAACGGCCAGCAGGTTGCAGACCAGGGCCGAACGACCGAAAGAAATAAAAGGCAGAGGCATGCCGGTGGCCGGGCTTAACCCGAGAACCACACTTATGTTGATCAAGGCCTGGATGATAATGTTAAGGGTAAGCCCGTAAGCAACAAGTTTATAGTTAAGCATAGAAGTTTTTTCCGCAATCTTGAGGCCCCTTATTAGAAACAAGAAAAACAGAGTGATGGCCAGAGCTGTTCCGGCCAGGCCAATTTCTTCTCCGATTATGGCAAAGATAAAATCGGTATGGGCGCAGGGCAAGAAGTAAAGCTTCTGCGTAGAACTCCCAATGCCCACTCCCAGCAGTCCGCCAGCACCTACAGCTAACTTTGATTGTCTTACCTGAAAAGCTTTGCCCAGCGGATCCGCTTCTGGATTAAGAAACCCGTGAACCCGGTGCATCCGATAATCAGCCGAGAGAAGGAAAAAAGTAAAAATAATAAGACCGATAAACCCAGATACAAGCAGGAATTTTATTTTTACCCCGCCCAAGTAAAGCATAAGCGCAGAAATAAGCAAAAGATAGGCGGCTGTGCTGTAATCTGGTTCAAGAAGAACGGCCAGGACAAAGGCCAGCACCACGCCCACGGCTGGCAACAGAGTTTTTAATTGGTTAATGTTTTCTGCTTTGCGCGCGCAGTAATTTCCGAGGAAAAGAACGAGCACTACTTTAGCCAGCTCAGAAGGTTGAAACCGGACTCCAAAAAGCTGCACCCAGCGGTGAGTGTTGGCTACTGGTGGCATAATAAAACAGAGCAAAAGCAGGACAAAGGTGAGTCCGGTAGCCAGATAAACTATTTTAGTCAGGGCAAAGAAAGGCTTTTTTAAAGAAGCTACTACCAGCATGAGAATCAACCCGGCCAAAGCGGCCATGATTTGCTGACTGAGGAAGTAGAAACTTTGCCGGTATTTTTCCCCTGCCAGGATGGCGGAAGAGCTGAAGACCATAAGAATGCCAAACAGAACAAGAATAATGGTAATGAACAGCAGCCACAGGTCAAAGGAAAAACGTTTAAAAACTTCCATCATCTTTTTCCCTTTACCAGCCTCTCTAACAGCCGGACTTCTTTTTTAAACAGCCGGCCTCTTTCTTCAAAATTCTGGAACATGTCCCAGGACGTGCAGGCTGGGGCAAAAAGCACCAAGTCGCCTGGTCTGGCGGCTTCATAGCCTTTCCTGACCAGTTCCCGGAAAGAACTGGTTTCCTCAATGGGACAAATACCTTCTATGGCTTTTTTAATCTTTTCTCTGGCTTCGCCAATTAACAAAACTTTCTTGACCCGGTTTTTCAAAGCGCGACGCAAGGGGGAGAAATCTCCCCCTTTGTCGCGCCCCCCGAGGATAAGAATAATAGGTTGGTCAAAGCTCTCTATAGCTTTTATGGTGGCCGCCACGGTCGTGGCTTTAGAATCGTTCACAAATAATACGCCTTTTATTCTGGCCACTTCTTCCAGCCGGTGTTCCAGACCCCGGAAAGCTTTGACGGTTTTTCGGATGGTGGAAATTGGGGCGCCAGCCAGGTAAGCAGCCAGCGAGGCAGCCATCACGTTTTCCTGGTTGTGCAGGCCGCGGAGTTTGATGTCTGTGGCCTTAAGCAGGGGCTTTTCACCGCCATCAACCAGATAGATGGTTGAATCTTTCAGGTAACAGCCCCGGGGAACCCGGTATTTGCGGCTGAAACCGTAAACCTCAATTTCTTTTTCTTTCCTCCAGGCCCAGAGCAGTCGGTCATCCCGGTTTAAAACGGCTTTATCTTCTGGCCGCTGGTGCCAGAAGAGTTTCTTTTTGGCCTGGAGATAATTTTCCATGGTTTTATGCCAATCTAAGTGGTTGGGGGAAATGTTAAGAAAGACTGAAATGTCGGTCCGGAATTTTTCGGTAAATTCCAGCTGAAAACTGGAAAGTTCAGTAACTATCCAGTGGTCCGGCCGTGATTTTTTGACAAAGGAAATTAGCGGCCGACCGATGTTACCCGTCAGATGAACTTTGAAACCGCTGTTTTTAAGAATTTCGTAAATCAGCGTGGTGGTGGTGGATTTGCCGTTGGAACCGGTAATTCCGATTATCTTTCCTGTTAAAAATTCGTAAGCCAGTTCTATTTCGGAAATAACCTTAACGCCTTTTTCTCTGGCGGATAAAATCTCTGGAAGGGGTGGAACTCCAGGGCTCAGGACAATCAGGTCAGCCTGCAGGAAAATTTCCTGCCGGTGGCCACCGCAGTCGAACATTACACCCTTTTGCTGGTATTTGGCTACGTTTTCCAGCTGGTCAAGTGGTTTCTTATCCGTAACCGTGACCAGGGCCCCGCGTTCCAGTAGAAAATCGCAGACAGCCTGGCCTGTTCTGGCGAAGCCCACGACCAGCACTTTTTTATCTTTAAGTTCCATGTTTTACCTCAACTTCAGAGTGGATAAGCTGAAGAGGGCAAAGATGATGCCCAGAATCCAGAAGCGGATAACCACTTTCTCTTCAGGCCAGCCGATCAGTTCAAAATGATGATGAAGGGGAGCCATGCGAAAAATTCTTTTTCCACCGGTAATTTTGAAGTAGCCGACCTGAAGCAGAACCGAAAGAGCTTCCAGAATAAAAACTCCGGCCACGGCAAAGAGTAAAAATTCCTGTTTAATCATCAGGGCAATCAAACCGAGTGTGCCACCGAGGGAAAGAGCACCAACATCGCCCATGAAAATTTCTGCTGGATGGCAGTTAAACCAGAGAAATCCCAGACAGGCGCCGGTCAAAGCCCCTACGAAGACAGTAAATTCAGCCGCCAGTGGGACTCGCAGGATGTTTAAGTATTGCGACCACTGGGCGTGTCCGGAAACGTAGGTCAGAGCAGTCAGGGCGGCCATGGCGATTAAAGTCAGCCCGATGGCCAGACCATCCAGCCCATCTGCCAAGTTAACGGCATTGGAAGAACCGACCAGGATGAACATAATCCAGGGCAGGTAAAACCACCCCAGGTAAGGAGTCCATTCTTTAATGAAAGGAAACATCAGGTGCAGGTCAAATTTACCTTTCGTGCCCAGGATAACCAGCACCAGGGCCACAGCCGCCGAAGCCATAATCTGCAGGATAATCTTCTGCCGTGGGGTAAGGCCCAGGGAACGGTGGGCCTGGTATTTTATCAGGTCGTCAACAAAGCCAATGGCTCCAAATAACAATAATCCGGCAAGACCCAGCCAGACATAAATGTTTCCCAAATTTCCCCACAGAAGGGTGGAAACTACCGTAGCCCCGATGATCATCACACCACCCATGGAAGGGGTACCTTTTTTCACCAGATGATGCTGTGGTCCTTCTTCTCTTATTTCCTGACCCACCTGGTGCTTTTTTAACAGTCTGATAAACACCGGTGTCAAGATGAACATAAGAGCCAGCGAAGTAACCCCGGCCAGAGCCGTACGGATGGTGATGTAACGGAACACGTTGAAAAAAAACCAGAAATCTCTTAAAGGTACAAGTAACCAGTAGAGCATCTTATTCCTCCAGTTCTTGGCGGAGCAGTCTGACAATTTTATCCAAAGCCAGTCCGTGAGAAGCTTTAATCAGAATGAAATCGCCGGGAAGGATAAAATCCTTCAACCACTGAGCGGTTTCTTCTGCGGTTAAAAAAGAAGAAATATTAGCACGATTAAAGCCATTGGCAACTGCTCCGCTGGCCAAGTGTTTGGCTCTTTCGCCGACAGTTACCAGATAATTCCAGCCTGTCAGGGCCACCTGCTTTCCGGCTTCGTAATGGAAATCAATTTCTGCCGGTCCGAGTTCCAGCATGTCACCCAGAACAGCTATCTTTCTTCTGGCTTTTAGCGAGCTCAAGCTTTCCAGGGTTTTTTTCAGCGCTGTCGGGTTAGAATTGTATGAATCATCAAACAGAGTAATTTCATTTTTGAACCTAATAACCTGGCCCCGGTGTTCAGCTGGGGTCAGCTGTGGTATTACGGGTAGAATATCTTCGAGTTTTAATTGCCTGGCCAGACAGGCAGCACAGGCAGCCAGAAGGTTATAAACAAAGCCTTCATGAAGAAAGGAGACTTTTATTTCGGCCCTTTCCAAGCCGTAGATGAGGTTAAAAGCCATTCCCTCCAGCCCGAGGTGATTGATGTTTTCTGCCCTGACCTGGCAGGAAGGGTTTAATCCGAAAAAGATAATCTCTCCTTTTGTATATTCAGCTGCGATTTTTTTGAGCAGGGGGTCATCTCCGTTTAAAACAGCGGTCGCCCCCTCTCTGGCTCCGTCCAGAATTTCTTTTTTAGCCAGAGCAATTTCTTCCAGGTTTTTAAAAAATTCCAGGTGGACTGGAGCAATGCCAGTTATTATGGCCAGGTCCGGTGGAGCGATTTGAGTCAGCTCTCTGATTTCTCCTGGCCGGCTCATACCCATTTCCAGAACAGCCACCTGGTGAAAATCTTCAGCTGCCAGAATAGAATAGGGAAGACCTATCTGGTTGTTAAAATTGCCGACGGTTTTAAGCACCTGGTATCTGGTACTCAGAAGAGCAGCAGTAAATTCCTTGGTCGTGGTTTTGCCCGTGCTGCCGGTTATGCCAATAACTTTGAGCTTATGTTTTTCAATAATATGCCAGGCCAGTCTTTGCATAGCTTTTAGGGGGTCGGCCACCTTAATTAATCCAAAAGAGTCTGGCAACCCCTTTATTTCTCTGGCTACGCAGGCGCCTA
>JACIYK010000109.1 GCA_014359965.1 Candidatus Aminicenantota bacterium | reverse complement strand
CTGCTTCTGTCCAGTTTTTCTTTTTTGCTTCCTCCAAAATTCTGGTCATTTCCTGTAAATTATTTTTTCTTTCTGCCTGAAGTTTTTCTATCTCTTCTTTCCCATACTCCGTAGGAATTTTAACTTCAGGAGAGACCAGGTCTTTCCATTTTAGGTTTTTCGGGTCCAGCAGGGCAGTGATGTTTGGCTCCAAAGGTTCTACTCCCCGTGGATAAAATTCGTTGTAAGCTACTTCTGAGGTGTAGTATTCGTCTGCCAGACCGGCAAAGGAGTGGCCAAATTCGTGCAGGAAAACGGCTTTACTGGCCTGGTTATCCACAGTGGTAATGCAGTAATCGTTGTAAATACCACCGCCACCATACCTTTTGCTGTTAACCAGAACCACGATAGTATCATAAGGTACTTGAGCAGCCATTTCTCTGAGCAGGAAGCCTTCTTCGGTCAGCAGGTAACGGTCAAGGTCAAAGGCGTTGAAAGAAGCCTTCAGGGATGTGCTTTTATAGACTTGCTGCCGGGGTTCGTCCATACCACTTTCAGCTGATGGCCGGAAAACACCATAGAGGTTGAATTTTTCCTGATGGCTTTTGTAAGGTTCAATTTCAAAAAGATAACCGGAAAATCTTTTTACGTCATTAAGGAACTTATCTTTTTCTTCCATCCTGTATCCTTCAGCCAGAAAAACCACATCCACTTTTTCCGCCGGTGGACCGTTTTTTTTGACTTCAAAAATGTAATCAGTTGTTTTAGTGTTTTCTTTGAGCAGGTGATAATCTTCCGGGTCGATAGTTTCAACTAATATCGGATGAAGAATATTTTTTTTATCTCGGGATTCAATTACTACCTGAACCTTCCTTCTGGGCCAGGGAATTCTCACAGCTCGCTGGAAGACCTTTTTCATTCCGTTAAGAGCTGGCGTGGTTGTCCTGTATTCACCGAACATACAATCAAAGCCCTTGGCATAAATTAACTTATTGCTGGCCACCTCATAAACTTTTATAAAATAATGGCCGTAGTTAAAGGCGTTAGTCAGGTTGGTCTTACTTTCTGGCCAGATTGGTTCCTGGTAGATGCTTTGCAGAAGAAATTCTTCTGCTCGGGCGTCTCCTACCTGGTAGAAATTAAGGCGCATAGCTTTATCAATAAAATGATCTTCAAAACGCACATATTCGTTAGAAGCTTTCAGTAAAATAGCGTTAGTCAAGAGAAGAAATAAAGCCAGCACCGCCAGGATTAGGTTGTTTTTTCTTTTCATGAGAATCATCTGTTGCCTCCGTTGAGAGTTAGAATCATTATAAATATTTTAATTTTTTTTTCAGTCTAAATTTATTTCATATTTACTAACTTAACTAGTTCAGAGCTAAGGCACATTAACTTTTTTTGTCCGACTTTTTTTACGTTGCTCAGTAAAAAGCTGAAACTCGTTTTTGCAGACAATTAATTTCTGCTGCACTAACTTTTTTCCTTGTCTGACTAAGTTCAGCATTATGGTATTGGTTATTTAATTTTACAGGAACTTAATAATGGAGCAAAAGCCATCCTTCCAGGGAAAGATGGTCTTTGCTTCAGGGTCTTATTTTTGCAAAGGCGAGAGATCGTCTATAACCCACATGCCGCGGCCGTTTGTGGCAATGATGAGCATGTTATCCCGAGGATGAATTTTGAGGTCCCAGACTGGAGCATTTGGCAAGCCGCTACCCAGGTAGTTCCAGCTCTGTCCGTCATCTGTGCTTACATAAACTCCAAAGTCCGTTCCCACGTAAAGGACACCTTTTTTCTTCGGGTCTTCACGGATGACGTTAGTGGGGCCTCCAGGCAAATTGCTACTGATGTTAATCCAGGTTTTGCCAAAATCACTGGATTTAAAGACATAAGGGGCAAAATCATCATCATGCCGACCAATGAGGGCCACATAAACTGTTCCTAAGTCAAATTTGGAAGGCTCTATACACCAGACATGTTTGTTGTAGGGTAAGCCAGCAGTAATTTCTGTCCAGGTATCTCCACCATTCCTGGTGACGTGCACCCGACCATCATCCGAGCCAGCGTAAATCAACCCGAACTTAAGTGGTGACTCGGCCAGGGCGGTAAGAGTAGCATATGGTATGGCATAGGGAAGCTTTCCCTGCTTTTTCGGGTCAAAAGCCGTCAGGTCAGGACTGATTTTTTCCCAGGTATCGCCCCGGTTGAGGGAGCGAAAAACAAACTGGAAGCCATGGTAAATAATGTGAGGATTATGGGGTGAAATAATGGTCGGTGCCAGCCACTGGCCACGGTATTCCGGTTCTCCCTCTGCCGGCCTGGGGTAGATGTCTTTGCTCGTCCAGGTTCCGTTTTTGTATTCAGAGCGCATCAAACGTCCGTAAAATGATGAAGAGTAGACAATATTAGGGTCGCTCGGGTCCACAGCAATAGTGGTACCTTCACCACCGGGAGCGCGTTCCCAGCGCAGGCGCGCCATCCTGAACCGACGCTGGCCGGTCTGCGCTGTCTCCGTTATGGGGGCTATACCTAAGCCACGGTGTGTGCCAGAGTCTTGAACCGCTCCGTAAACGGTAAAAGGCTTCTGCAGGTCAAAAGCCACGGTGTAAAACTGAATGGCTGGAATTTTCCGGTAAAAATCCTGCCAGGTTTTGCCACCATCAAAAGAAACGTTGCAGCCACCGTCATTAACGTTGAGCAGGTGGTCGGAATCGTCCGGGTCAATCCACAATCCATGGTGGTCGCCGTGCAGGTTTTCCCAATAAAGTCGAGTCCAGCTTTTTCCGCCATCGGTGGATTTGTAAAGGCCAAGGCCCATCAGATAAACGACATTTTCATTGTTAGGGTCCACTCTAATCTGCCCAAAAACCCAGCCGTAAGTGCCGCCGAACCTTTCAAAGAGACGGTCAGAGGGGTTGACTTTTCTCCAGGTTTCACCCTGGTCATCTGAGCGGTAAACTTCGGCACCCACGATGTCGGGATAAGTACGAAGTCGGCCATAGGAGTCTCTTTCATTGGGAGAAGGCTGACGGGTAGGGGTGTGGTTATCTACATAAGCATAAACCACATTAGGCTTACTAGCACATAGGTCCAGACCGATGCGTCCTGTGTATTTGGTATCAGGAAGGCCATTAGTCAGCTTTTTCCAGGTTTTTCCACCGTCTGTGGTTTTATATAGATAATCGCCATCTTCAGGTATCGGGTCACTCCAGCGCTGCCTGATTCTGTTCCACATGGAGGCGATCAGAGTGTCCGGGTTTTTCGGGTCCATCACCAGGTCAATACAACCGGTTTTTTCATCTACATAAAGCACTTTCTGCCAGGTTTTCCCGCCATCGGTGGTTTTAAAAACTCCGCGTTCAGGGTTGTAGGTCCATTCGTGTCCGGAGGCAGCTACGTAGACAATATCCGGGTTGGTCGGATGTATCCTGATTCTGGCAATGGTGTTGGTATCGGTCAGACCACAGTGCTGCCAGGTTTTCCCACCATCGGTTGATTTATAGATGCCAGTTCCAGCAATAGAAGCCCGAAAAATATTGGCTTCTCCGGTACCCACGTAGATGATGTTGGGGTTAGATTCTGACACGGCTATGTCACCGATGGAGAGAGTAGGGAAGTCATCTGTAATCGGTTCAAAGGTTACTCCGGCATTCTCTGATTTCCAGAGGCCACCGCTGGCTGTGGCTACATAAATTATCTTTTTGTTATTTCTTGGCACTTCCACATCAGTACATCTTCCGCCTTGAGTCTCTAACTCACCTCCGATGTAGCGCCACTTTAGATTTTTAAAAGGGGTTGAATTTTTCATGGACATATGCTGTTCATGCCATTTGAGCCGCAAAGCGGGGTCTGTGTTTTCCACTTTTTTTAGGGTAACTTTTTTGGTCGTTGATTTCTGAGCAGCAGAAAAACCGCACAGAAAAATAATTAATGCAATAACCAAGGAAATGTTAAAAAACTTTCTGTTCAAGTGCCCCTCCTTAAAAAATATTTTATACCATACATCAAAAATAAATTAGATTTTCTATTTGCTTTATGTCAAGAGAAAAATTTCTTGCCGTTTAGAATTTTGATTTTTCAGCCTTTATAAGGTCTGTCACTCAGAAAAGCTGATAAGGCTATGAGGGAAGCGAGAATTTGTAACGTTTCAGAAGACGATAACGCTTTGTGGCCTTGATGTTTATGCAGGAAATGCCTGGTCTGGAGACTTTTTTCTGGTCAGCGGCCTAACTTACTAAAGAAATATCAGTATTATTTGGACTTTAATTTAATTGATTTTAATTACAAGCTTCTTCTAAGCTTTGCTTCTTGGTTTGATGATTAAAATCCAGCCTTTACCTGGCTCTACAGGAATAGCCTCATTGGGCTGAAAATGAAGCCCAGGCTGAAAGTTTTCCACAGCTGGTGCTTCTATCACGGCGTTTTTCGGGTCAAGTCCTAACTTTTTCCAGTCAATCAAAAGCTGACAATTCTCTTTCTTTTTAGACCAGCTGGCCAGAGCTACTAATGTAGCCTCTTTCCTTACATATGCTGTAGCCAGAACATCAGCACAGCCTGTTTTAACCGGGCAGGAAGAGGCCCAGAAGCCAAACATCTGTGCTTCAATCAGCCCGAACTCATCCCAGATTTTCCAGAGTGGCCGCGGGTCTCCAGACCAGGGCAGCCGGGCCGTCATGCCAAAAATCATTCCCCGCCAGGGATTACCGCCTTTTTCCAGCATTTCACCCATCAGGCCAAAAGGAATGCCAGACATTTCCACTAGCCAGTAATCTGGTGGGCTGTCATAGTCAAAATATTCGCCGAACCACAGGCGGTCCAGGTAGGGAAAATGCTCCAAATAAAGGTTGGCACTGGATGCATAGCCATCGCGTGGGTTATACTGGTTGGCAGAATGAAGGTCAATTAACGAGCCAGGGCGGTATCTTTCCAGAACTTTTCTGACTCGTTTCATAGTAATCCGGTCAAAAGCCACATCATCTATGTACAAACCATCAATGCCCACGTGACGGCAGAGCCAGGCCAGGCCTTCAACGTAATAGTTATGCCAGCGGGACATGCCGCTGTTGATAACAGCCGCGTCCTTTAGTTCTGGTACAAACCAGCCAGGAATGTAGTTGGAGCGAAGATGTTCCTGCAGCCAGGAGTAGCCACCGCCCGGACCATCAGTAAAGATTTCGTTTCCTAAGCTTTTCAACACAAAAAGCTCAGCCGCCCGATTGCTCAGCTCCCGGATAGTGTAATAAATCTTGACCTTGAGACCGTGCTGGTGGGCTTCGTCTATGTAAGCCTTCATTTTTTCGGGTCTTAAAAAAGGATAATTAATGAAAGGATTTATTTCATTGGCATGGTGAACGTTTATGACATTGGCTCCAGTGGCCGCGATTTCTGCTACTGGTTTATAAGCATGGTAGTAGCGCTCAGAGAAATGTTTGCCCGGGTTAATCGGTTTAAAGGGGGTGAGCAGCAGGTTAAAATCGAAATGCAATGTTTCGTCTTGGTTGATTTTCCTCGGTCCACTGGCTGCGATAAAAACAACCCTTCTTTCTTTTTTATTTTCCTTTGGTTCTTCCTTAACTGAAATCCAGCCCTTTCCTTCATTCCACCAGGAAGGTGGCAGGTTGAGTGGCTTGAGCTGATAGAAATTTGTATTGAGTGGACGGGAATAATTTTCGGCTTTGAGCTGAATCTGCAAACCAGCATTGACACTTCCAAGCCAGAGGGCATCCTGATTCTTTTCTTTATTCCAAGTCCAGGAAAAGCTGGCCGGTCTTTTGCCACCCTTAAAGCCCAGTCCCATCATATAGGGAGCAGCTTTCTCACGCAGAGCAAAACTTAGCCTGATGTCATCAACTTCAGCTTCTTGCGCGGCTGTGATGGCTACCTGAATTGCCACAAAACCATCAAATTCCATACGGCCCTCAACTTTCATCTGAAGTTTAAGAGTGGGAACTTCGTTTTCTGCTATCCAGCTTACTGCTCCCGGGCTCAATCTGGTGAACTTAAATGATTTGTTTCGCACCTCCTGGTTAAGTCCAGAGAAGTTTCGGATAACCAGTTGAAAAGGTTTGTCTAGAAGAGGGAAAGCGCGGGAGCCGATGGAAGTCATCTCTTCGGTGAAGTAACTTTCAATTTTTTCCGGCAGCCCAGTTTTGGAAAGAGTAAGCGCTCGGCCAAGACAGCTTATAGTCCGGCCTTTAACTTCAAGCGGCGTAAAAGGCCTGATCACTTCATCGTCCACAGCCAGCAGAGAATTAAGCCAGCGCAGCCTGGAAAGCCTCCACAGTTCAGCATCTCCAGCTTCGTCTATTATCCGGGGTGTGACTTTAAGGATGATTTTTACTTTTTGTGGCGGGACATTCTCGGCAGAAATTTCAGCTTCTCCAGTGTACTCACCTGGCGGGATATCCTGAGGTACGTTAATACCGCACCAAAGTGGCCCTATTTTACCTTTTTCTACCGAAACTTCTTTGCGAAAATATGTTCCATCCCAGCCTATACCTTCAAGATTAAAACAGGTAGCCTGGTCAGCTTTAATCCGGTTGTTGGAGGAGCTGTCGGTGAAATTGCTAAATTTTATGTTTACCTTTTCTAGTTTTTGTTGGTGGGCAAAAAGTGGAAGCTGAAAAACGAAATATTCGCCCCGATCAACCTGTCCTGCAAAAAAAGTTTTAGGCCCTCTTTCCACCCAGCGTTGTGGCAGGAAATCTGTCAGGCGGACAGGAAATCGCCGGTCTTCAGGAAAAATCAGAAAAGGTTTGTCCTTATGAGCACTGATGATTTTTTGGACTTCAGCCGCCGTGGCTATGACTTCCATGGGATAAAAACTGCTGAATTCATCCACGCTTTCGAGGGCTACTATTTCAGCCCGGGGGAAAGCCCCGATATTTAAAGAACCCGGTTGATTAAGGCCATTGCGCAGGAGCCAGCCTGGTTCAGCCTGATATTCGGCTGGCAGGTAAGTAACTTTAGGGTAATTCTTTCCTTCTAATTTGTAAGGTAGGTAATAAAAATAATATTCTGCCGGCGCTTCAGTAGCCTGGAAGAGAAAATCTCCGTATTCATTATTAATTTTTATGGGAAAAACGTTTTTGACCTCTTTGTGATCTTTCCCGACAAAGAGCAGGACTCTTTTTTTCTCTGGGGTGGGGTCAGGTCTTCGCCAGGGAATCCGGACAAAGACAGCATCAGCTTTTTTCCTGACCATGACCAGGGCCCGGTGGTTGCCCAATCCAGAATCAGGGTCCCAGCTGGCCACTCTGAATGTTGGCACAGCCAGGTCGCTGGCTGTATCCGGGGATGGGGAAGAAATTCTGTCTGCCGAAAAACCCTGGCCGATGGCCAGAAAGAAGCTGATAAGTAAAAATAGGCTCATTGTCGGCAGCAAATAACCGGCCTGAGCCTTTAAGCAGACTTTTTTCCCTTTTAAACGAAGCCGGTAGAGAAAAAATAATTTGAGATGCTTCATTTTTTGAACCTCTATTCTTATTCCATTGGAAAATTTATCATAATGGCTTTGTTTTTAACAGAGAGAGTTCCAGACAGGTTTAAATTTCTGAGCACCTCAAAAAGGTTATTAACTGGGCAAAGACCTTAAGAGGCGAATAATTATTCTTTAATTAAGGTTAAGAAGCTTTCTCTTTATATAGAAAAAAATAGCTAAAGCAGGCAATTGAGCGAGATTTATTAACTGCGCACATTTATGGTTGTCAGCTGAGCCTTCTTCAAATTTGTTCGGTCAGGCTTCTAATGCGGCCAGCAAAATTGATTATTTGTTCAGGATGCAAACGTGAAGCAGATTGCTTAGCACCGATGAAGTTTTTGAGGATAAACCTTTCCATAAAATTTAATTTTTCCAGGTTGAACTCACCACCCAGGATAGCCTTTTCCTTGGCCGCGGCCTTAAGAGGTTTCGAAAAAGCCCGGTTGAATTGTTCCTCAGCTTTCTGGCCGTCATACATGCAGGTGATAAAAAGGGCCAGTTTTTTGGTCAGCAGCTTTTCCTCGTTTTTACGGCAGAATTTTCTCACTGCCGGGTGCATTTTGCCGGCATGAATTGGTCCGCCTATAACCACCACCTCAAACTCTTCCAGCGATGGCCAGGGATTTTTCTTCAGGTTACATATTTCTGCGCCTGGAAGATTCTCGGCAATGAGTTTAACTATTTTTTCCGTGGACCCGTAGTAGGTAGCATAGGCTATTAATATTTTATTCATAAGTCTCCCCGCAACATAACTTTTTACAAAATTATACACGAATAGAGCACAAAAAAAAACATAATTTATGGGCAGATGTTCTATATGGAGAGACGAATTATGGTAAGGTGGGGAAAAGCTCATTTTATTAGCTTTTATTTTCGGGTTGAAATTTAGGTAGCTTAAGAATGAGTTTTCATTATTAAATCCCTGGTTAAAACAATCATGGCACTGGATTCTTAAAAAAGAAAAGATAAAAAAAAGCAGAATGAGTAGATTGGGCTTGTTGTAAAATTTCAAAACT
>JACIYK010000108.1 GCA_014359965.1 Candidatus Aminicenantota bacterium | reverse complement strand
TACGCTGGTGGCCTTTTTGCAATACGGCAACTCTATGGTGCCTCTCTGGGTTCTGATTACTATTGCTCTAACTGATGCCATTCTGGGAAATTTTATCGACCCGAAATTAATGGGACACAGCCTTAACCTCAGCCCACTTCTGGTGCTTTTCACCTTGATTTTCTGGGCCTGGCTTTGGGGCGTGGCTGGCATGGTCCTGGCAGTGCCGGTTCTGGCCGTGTTAAAAATTGTCCTGGAAAACATACCCGCTTTAAGGCCATGGGCAGTTTTGATGAGTAAATAAGCTGAGAAAATTGAAAGCAAAAGGGGTAATTAGAAATCCTGAAGGTAAATTTACGAACATAAAGGAATTAAGCAATATCGATGGGCCAGAAGGAAGCAAGTAAAGCAGGCAAAAACCTGTCAAATTTTTTCTTCCACCTTTTCTTTATCTAAGAAAAAAGCTTCTTCGTTTATCATTGTTACCTTCTTTTTTAACAATTTTTTTAACGCTTTCTGGGCGGCCTTCTGTTCTGCGCTTTTTTTGGAATGACCCTGAGCCCTGGCCAGCACTTTATCGCCTGTGGAAACTTCTACGGTAAAAAGTTTTTCGTGTTCTGGCCCCTTTTCAGTAACTGTGCGGTAAACTGGAGTGGGCAGGTTTCTCTGGTTAAAATATTCTTGCAGTGCGGATTTAAAATTATTAATCAGGAAACTATTTTTCGGTAACTTTTTAAAATGTTTTTTTACTATGTTTTGAAGGACAGTCCGTGCTGTCTCGTAACAGCTATCTATATAAACCGCGCCCATGATGGCTTCGAAAGTGTCAGCTAGGATACTTTTCTTTTTCCGGCCGCCATTCTTTTCTTCTCCCTTGCCTAACCTGATATATTTATCCAGCTTGAGCTTCTTGGCCAGACTGGAAAGTGAGTTGGTAGAGACAATGGCAGACCGGAGTTTGGAAAGTTGTCCTTCACTCAAATCAGGGTAATTTAATCGCAGGTAATCACTCAGCACCAATCCAACCACGGCATCGCCAAGAAATTCCAATATCTCATTGTCTTTTGTTTTTTCTGCGGAATGTTCATGGGCGTAAGAACTGTGAGTTAAAGCCTGTAGCAGAAGCTCGGGGTTTTTAAAAGAATAACCCAACTTTTTCTCTACTTCTTTGAGTTCCATTTTTACAATATTATACAGAAAAATCAGCTCTCCAGCGAAGAATAAACTACCTGCCCGGCGACAATGGTCAGGACAACTCTGGCCTGCAGGGTTTTACCCTTGTAGGGAGTGTTGAAGCTTCTAGAGGCAAATGTTTCTTTGGTTATCAAAGTGTTTTTTTCCAGGTTGAGAACGGTCAGGTCTGCATCTGCTCCGGGCCGGAGTGTACCCTTTCTGTCTAAACCTAAGAGGCGGGCCGGTTTCAGGCTCAGAGCTTCTACCAGCCGGGCCAGGCTTATTTCTCCTGTTTTGACAAGTTTTTCCAGTAGGGCAGGCACGGCTGTTTCCAGACCATTTATGCCAAAGGGAGCTTTTTCCAGACCGAGAGCTTTTTCTTCTGGGGCATGCGGGGCATGGTCAGTAGCAATTATGTCGATCAAACCGGATTTAAAGGCCTGACGCAGAGCCTGCACGTCTTCAGCTGTTCTCAGAGGCGGGTTGACCTTCAGGTCCGGGTCCTGACTTAAAAGTTCATCTTCTGTCAATAAAAGATGATGGGGGGTGACCTCAGCCGTGACCGGTGCACCGCTTGCTTTAGCCAGAGCCAGTAGCTCAACCGAACCCCGAGTGCTGAGGTGAGCCAGGTGAACTCTGAAGCCGTAATTTTTGGCCAGGATAATATCCCGGGCAACCATTATTTCTTCTGCGGCCGACGGCATACCCGGCATACCAAGCTGCCGGGAAATTTTCCCTTCATTTATCACTCCAGACTGAACCAGAGATTTTTCCTCACAGTGATCAATAATCAGGCTGTCTATTTCTGCAGCTCGGGCCAAGGCCGTTCTCATCAGCTGACTATTCAGAAGCGGCTGGCCGTCGTCAGAAAAAGCTATGGCTCCCGCCTCTTTTAATTTGTCCATTTCCACTAGTTCCTGACCTTTCTGGCCAAGGGTAATAGCAGCGATGGGTAGAACGTTAACTACGCCTTCCTTACGGGCTTTGTTTATTATCCATTCTGTAACTTCAGGGCTATCGTTGACTGGGCTGGTGTTGGGCATGCAGCAGACGGTAGTAAAACCACCACGGGCAGCGGCTCTAGTACCCGTAGCAATAGTTTCTTTATGTTCATAACCTGGTTCGCGCAGGTGGGTATGAAGATCAATAAAGCCAGGAACAATCAGGCAGCCGCGAAGGTCGTATTCCCGGTCGGCTTCAACCTGAAGGTGTTCTTTGATTTCGACAACCTGCCCAGCAGCCAGCAGCAAATCGTAATAACCATCCAGGTTACTGGCTGGGTCCAGCAGCCGGGCGTTTTTCAGCAGGAGTTTCATTGTTTTCTCCTGAAAGAAAATTGAACACTAATCTACTTTTTTGCCGCTTGCAAACTGATAGCTGGCTCTACAATCAGGACCTCATCAACTCCATCAATTTCTTTCAGGTGCACTTCCACCTGTTCTCTTTTAGAGGTTGGCAAAAGCCGGCCAACAAAGTCAGCTCTGATGGGAAGCTCCCGGTGCCCTCGGTCAATGAGAACGGCCAGCTGAATGGTCTGCGGGCGTCCGAGACTGAAAATAGCTTCCATAGCTGCTCTGATAGTTCTTCCGGTAAAAAGCACATCGTCTACCAGCAAAACATCACGTCCATCAAGCTTTAGCGGCAGTTCTGTTTTTTTAGCGAAGGATTTTTTCTCCTGTTCGGTGAGGTCATCACGATAGGGGGTGACGTCTAGTGTGCCAACAGGAATATCCACGCCTTCATTGTTTTTTATGATTTCGGCGATTCTTTTGCTCAGATAAATTCCTCTGGTTTTGATTCCAATGATTACCAGGTTGTTAAGGTCCCTATTTCTCTCAGCCACTTCAGTGGCCATTCTGATGAGGGTGCGACGAACCTTACCATTATCCATGACTCTGGCTTTTACCTTATTTTCCATCTTTAAACCTCTTTCCTAATTTGAAAAACATTATCTTCAATGATATGACTTAAAAAGTCAAGTCGGTATCGACCTCCTCAATAATATCGCTGTTTCTCAAAATATTTTTTCGCCTGTTTCACATCCTCGGCTATCTGCTGCTTTAGAGCTTCTATGGATTTAAATCTCCTTTCTCGTCGGAGTTTTTTTAGCAAAAGGATGGAGAGAATCTGGCCATAAAGAGATCCCTTAAAATCTAACAATAAATTCTCCACAGTCATTGTTCGCTCGTTGAAAGTCGGCCGAAAGCCAATGTTGAGCAGACCTGGCCAAAGCTTCTCTCCTTTCCTGGTCATGGCCAGGAAAACTCCGGTAGGCAGGATTTCGTTTTCAGTTTTCAGGTTGGCGGTGGGGAAGCCCAGCTGCCGGCCTATCTGCCGGCCTCTGATAACCCGACCGCAAATTTCGTAGGGGTGACCAAGCAGGGCATTGGCCTGTTCAATTTGACCGGCCTGCAGAAGCCTCCGGATGAGGCTGGAGCTGACCGGCTGGCCCTGATGGATAACTCTTTTAAGAATTTTGACCTTAAAACCAAACTTCTGCCCAAAAATTTTCAGGTCCGAGGCAGATGATTGCCGGCGGTAGCCGAAGTGGAAGTTTTCTCCGACGACTACCTGACTAACCCGCAGCTCTTCAGCTAATATTTTTCGGGCAAACTCCTCACCGCTCCAGGAAAAAATTTCTTTTTCCAGAGAAAAAATCAAGCTGTAATCAAGCCCGGCCGATTCCAGGCTTTGCAGGCGTTGTTTTAAAGTCTGGATGTGGAGTAGTGGGCGATGGTTAATTGAGCTTTCCGGGTGTGGATAAAAGGTTAGGGCTCCAGCCCGTTGCCCGGTCTTTCTTGCTTCCTTAAGGACAAACTGGATGATTTTCTGATGTCCGCGGTGAAAACCATCGAAGATTCCAATAGCCAGCACCGAATCTCTAGTAATTTTTCTGGCCGCCTGGTTAAGAGTGCGAATGACCTTCATTAAAGTTTTATGGCATTTATCTTCTGCAGATAATGGAGCTTAAGCTGAGAAAGAATAGCCTCAAAGAATTTTTCTTCGTCGGGTTCCAGGTTACCCTTAGTTCGGTCCCGCAGAAGGTCTAGAATATCAATTAACCTTTTGGCATAATCTAGGTTGGTTTCTATTTTGTTCGTGCGCGGGTCTTCCATCAGGCCAAGTTTAATCAGGGCCTGAGTGTAAAGGGGAAAGACAATAGAACTGAAATCTAGTGGAGGCATAAATTCCTGCATGCCTTCTTCCGGTTTGTTTTTAGTTTCTTCCGTCATGTTTCTACCTGCAAGTTGTGATAAATTGTGCTGGAAAGCTTGATAAAGCCAAGTTTTTGTTTTAATTTCAAGTCTATATGATAACTTTTCTCAGGGTGAAATTCAAGGAACTAATCCACAGGTAAGGAAAGAGAGGTTTTTTATGCCAGACAAAAACGATATTGCAGGAAAAAGATTTGCTGAACTGGCCAGAATAATAGATGTTCTTAGGTCTCCTGACGGGTGTCCCTGGGACAGGGCCAGAACAAAAGAGGATATCATTAATTATTTTCTGGAAGAGGTTTTTGAAGCTGTAGAGGCTCTGACGGACAGTTCTCCAGAAGCGGCCAAAGAGGAACTTGGCGATGTGCTCATGGAAGTAGTGTTTTTAACTCAGTTTTATGAGGAAGCAGGAGATTTTCATCTAGCTGAGGTAGTGGAGGGCATTAACAGAAAAATGAAGGAAAGACATCCTCATGTATTCCGCAAGAATAAGCTTGCTGGTTTAACAGCCGAGACGGTGCGGGAAAACTGGCTGGAGAAAAAACTCAAGGAGAAAAAGCGGACTTCCGTCCTGGAAGGACTGCCAAAAAGAGCGCCGGCACTCCTCTATGCTTTTTTCCTGGGGCAGAGGGCGGCTGGTTGTGGTTTTGACTGGCCAGGGCCTGAAGAAGCGCTGTCCAAGGTTAAAGAGGAAATCACCGAGCTGGAAAAATCAATAAAAAAGGGAAAAAAAGATGAAGTGGCCGAAGAGCTGGGTGACGTATTTTTTTCTCTGGCCAATGTTTCCCGGCTACTTGGTCTTAATCCCGAAATTATTCTGAAGAAAGCTAGCCGGAAATTTGAATCCAGGTTCAAAAAAGTTGAGCAGAAACTCTTCCGCGCCGGCAAAAAAGTCCAGGATTGTTCCCTTGAAGAACTGGACAGGCTCTGGGAAGAAGTGAAAAAAGAGGACGGGCAAAATGGAAGAAAGAGGAAAAAATCCAGGCCAGAGAAAAAATGATCTTTTTGATGTCGGGAAATTTATTATTGAACTGGAGATTCTTCTGGTTTACCAGGTTTTGCCTCTGCCAGGGCCTCTTTTTTCCGCATAACAAGGCTGGCCTTGATGAATTCGTCCAGGTCGCCGTCCAAGATGCGCTCAACATCTCCTGTTTCCACTCTGGTTCTTAGGTCTTTTATCATCTTGTAAGGGTGAAGCACGTAGGAACGTATCTGGTTACCCCAGGCAATCTCTGATTTCATGTCTTCCAGTTTATCTATTTTCTCTCTTTTCCTTTTTTTCTCAATTTCATATAGACGGGCTTTGAGCAATTTCATGGCCGTGGCTTTGTTCTGATGTTGAGAGCGTTCGTTCTGACACTGAACGACGATACCTGTGGGCAGGTGAGTGATACGCACTGCCGAGTCGGTCCGGTTAACATGTTGACCACCTTTGCCTGAAGCCCGGTAGGTATCAATTTTTAAGTCATCAGGGTTGATTTCAATTTCTACATCATCTTCAATTTCAGGATAGACAAAAACAGCGGCGAAAGAAGTATGTCTTCTTTTATTGGCATCAAAGGGAGAAATTCTCACCAGGCGGTGGACGCCTGATTCCTGACTCAGCAGACCAAAAGCATAATCTCCTTCAATCCTGATGGTGGCGCTTTTCAAGCCGGCTTCTTCTCCCGGCTGGAAGTCAATAACCTCAGTTTTAAACCCTTTTCTTTCCGCAAACCTCAGGTACATACGGAAGAGCATCTGAGCCCAGTCTTGAGATTCCGTGCCGCCAGCTCCAGGATGAATCGTCAGGATTGCATTCCGGCTGTCGTCTTCATCAAAAAAGAGACTGCGCAGTTCGGCTTCCTGGAGCTCTTTTTCAAATTCCTCAACGTTCTTTTTCAGGTCTGGAATCAGTTCTTCACCTTCTTCTACCAGTTCCAGAAGAACTTCTATTTCTTCCTTTTTTTCCAGTAATTTTTTTTCAAATTGCAAGTCTTTTTCCAGTTGTTTTTTTCTCTGGAGTAGAGCTCTGGATTTTTGCTGATCGTTCCAGACCTCAGGTGTTTCCAGTTGAGCGTTTATTCTTTCCAGTTCGGATTTCTTGTGATCGAGGTCAAAGAAAACCTCTAACTTCCTGGAGTTTTTCAAAAAGCAGGCGGACTTTCTCCTGGATTTCTCCAAGCTGTTCAATCAGACTAATTTCGTTCATTTTTCCTGTCTCCTGGGTAAAATCAAGATAGAGGAGAATAACGCAGTTGTCAAGTAACTGGATAAATTCACCTAGTATTTTATTCCTGGTTGCCGGTCTTGTAGTCGCCAGAGAAAAAACTGGTCAAATAGGCTTTACTGTTGAACAATAAAATAGCCCGTTCGGCGAGCGCTGGCGGCGTTGAGGGCGTTCAGCGTTTTCTGAGCTTCCTCTCTCGTTTTGAAACCTCCAATCCAGATCCGATACATTGGTTGACGGTCTTTTGGGAAAGGCTCTTTGACTACGGCGTTATAGCCCATTTTTTTAAACCTCTCAGCAGCCAATTGAGCACTCGCTCGGTCGGTAAAAGCTCCTACCTGAACAAAGAAAAATCCGCTGCTGGATTTCGGTTTGGCAGTCTGAGAAACAGTCTTGGGTTTAGCGGTGGCACTGGTCGGTGAAACAGATTCCTGATTTTTGTTTTCGGCCGATGATCTGGTGGTGTTCATACCTGAGGTGGTTGAAGCTGGCCCCTGACTTTCACCCGGTTTTATTTCAGCTGAAGATTTTTCTGCTCGGGCCGATGCTGTTTGGGAGACAGAGGTAGAAGCAGGCTCAGTGGGAGTTGCAGAAGCAGCAGAAAAGGATTGCTCACTGGTAATTTTTTCTTCGGCGGGGACAACTGGTGTGGGGGAAACGACAGTCTTTTCACTTTCCTGGCTTAGCAAAAGTGTATTGCTCATCAACTCAGACTGCTTTTTACCTACCTGAATGCCAAGAAAGAAAATAACCATTCCCATAATCAGAATGCTCAGAATGATGAAAATTAAGGCGGTAGTGGAAACCTGCAATTCTCTGAATTCTTTGCTCATTTGTTTTATTGTTTCTCCTGTTTTTTATCCTGGGAGAAAGCTCTAAGAATTTCCAGCGGCAGGGGGAAGATAATGGTGGAATTCTTTTCCGTGGCAATTTCTGTCAGGGTACCTAAGAAACGCAGCATAATGGTCTGGGGGTTCTGGGAAATAATTTCAGCCGCTTGAGCCAGTTTTTCTGCTGATTGGTATTCACCGTCGGCGTGTATAACTTTAGCCCTTCTTTCTCTTTCGGCTTCAGCCTGACGGGCGATAGCTCTAACCATAGTTTCTGGCAGGTCAATGTGTTTTATTTCCACTAGCTGGACTTTAATCCCCCAGGGGTCAGTATGCTGGTCAATTATTTCCTGTAAATGTGTATTGAGTTTTTCTCTTTCGGAAAGAAGTTCATCCAGCTCCACCTGGCCAAGTACGCTTCTCAAAGTCGTCTGAGAAAGCTGGGAAGTGGCATAAAGATAATCCTGAACTTCCAGCACAGCCTTGAGGGGGTCCATGACCCGGAAATAGAGCACAGCATTTACCTTGACTGAAACATTGTCCTTGGTGATGACGTCCTGCGGCGGAATGTCCATTACAATCAGCCGGAGACTGATGCGCACCATCTTGTCAATTGGTGAAAAAACGAATATCAAGCCGGGACCTTTGGGTTTGGGCAGCACCCGACCGAGCCTAAAGATTACGGCCCGTTCATATTCTTTTAGAATCTTTATGCAGTTCAAAAGATATAAGATAACGATCGCCAGAATAATGGTTGGAAAGGTGATCATTACATACCTCCTTTTCTATTGGACGATAGCTACTTATACTTAAAACTTTTTTACCCGTAAAGTCAAATGGTTGAGCACTTCCACTACCTTGACTCTGTCTCCCCGGTTTATCACATCATCTGAAACGGCCTGCCATATTTCTCCGTGAACAAAGACTTTTCCTTTTGGGGTAAAAGAAGTTAAGGCAGTGCCAATTTCGCCCACCATGCCCTCCTTTCCGGTTAAAGTCCTGCGAGCATGGGCTTTTATTATCAAGAAAACCAGGAAAATAAAGACCAAGGAGACACCCAGCACCACAGGAATGATGAATTTAAGGCTCAGCCTGAGTTCCGGAATGGGGGCTTTAATCAACATCATGGAACCAAGAAATAGTGATATAATTCCACCCATGGTTAAAGCTCCGTATGA